>CAYSOC010000179.1:0-13224 GCA_964432445.1 uncultured Anaerolineaceae bacterium | reverse complement strand
TTGACCCCTATCCCCCTGCCCTTTCCCTGCCTGCGGGGAAAGGGAGCCAACATGCGCGTCTGGAAGTCCCTCCTCGCTGGCGGGGAGGGATTGAGGGGGGCAAGAGAGATGGTTTACGCTCAAATCAATTTGCGGACAACCCTTTCAGCACCGGGTCTGGAATACCTGTCTCCTACTGCACAGAATTTGTCTTGAGCGCCGCCTGGTTTTCGGGAACGGATTTAGCCCCCTCCGGCGATGCGCGTTCCAGTTCCTTGTCTCCCAGAATATCGCGGATATAGATTTCGCGGATCAGCACCACTACAATTGCTGCCAGCGGCACAGAAAGCAAAAGCCCCAGAAAGCCGAAGAATACACCTGCCAGCACCTGCGCCAGAATGATCACCACTGGCGGCATATTCGTTTCCTGCCCGACCATCAACGGCGCGATAAACTGATTGATCAACAGTTGCAGGGCATAAAACACTGCAACCACCAGAAGAATCTTCGCGGGCGCATTGATGATCACCACGCCGAGGATCGGGACGAGTGCAACCAGCGGGCCAAAGTTTGGCACAAATGAGAACAGGAACGTGATTGTTCCCAACGCACCAGCCAGCGGCACACCCATAAAAAACATCGCCAGCCCGGTACTCAGCCCGGTCAGGAGCATGATCACTACCTGCACTTGCAGAAAGCGCCGCAGCGATTGCTCGATACGATCAATGATTTCCTTTGCGCGCACCCGATAGAAACGCGGCACAAGGCGAATCATCCCGCGTTGATAGGTTCCCGGATCAGCCACAAAGTAGATGCTCATAAAGAACACGATCAGCAAACTCAGCAGAATCGAGGCGACACCACCCACGAACGGGAACACCTGGGAAGGAATGGAAGAGAGGCTGGTAAAAAGCTGGGAAGACAGGTCTTTGCTGATTGCCGAAATATCCACGCCTTTCAGAAAATCCAGACCGTCAAGGAAGGATACCGATGTCGTCGATTGCATCGCGCGGCGAAGCACAACGGTTAAATCGGTTTCATCCAGACGGGGCGCACTCAGCGTATAGGTGGTAAAGGTGAAGGCGCGGCTGAGAATGTTCACCAGTTGCCGAAATTGATCTGCCAGACCCGGCAACAGCAACGCGATGATCAGGACAAGCACAATCAGCATCAAAATCAGGGTGATGACAATCGCCATCGCGCGCCGCATCCCCATCCTGACGAGAAATTGTACAGGCGTCGTTATAACCATAGCGAAGATGGCCGCGCTCAGGGTGAGCATCAATACATCGCGGCTGATCCAGATTGCCAGCCCGACTATTGCTATCCCGAAGGCGATCAATACCCATCGGGTAACTTGTCCGAGTTGCATATTTGTCATGCTTGAAAACTCTTGCGCTTCACTCCGATTCAACAATAACTATGTTAACATTAAAGATGCAGGCAAACGACAGAGAAATCGCGGATTTCCGGCAACACAAAAGGAGGATTCTGTCATGGGGCGTCTCGTTTCTGTGCATCACTGTCCTGTTTGTTTCTATAACATCGAAGAACAGCTTCACTATGGAACAAGCGGGATAAGTACCCTCTTTTTGCGTAACCATTATGCGCTGGCGCTGTGCCGCAACTGTCGCCATCTCGTTTCCGTAGTAGTAGCCAACAACAGCACACAGACCGAACGCGCGCTTGCCGATGCCCGTTCTGAACTGGTACAGATGGAGGCCGATGCCGTGATTGGCGATAACCGCGCCCGCGAGATGCTTCCGCTGTTCCGCGAGGCGCTGGATACTTTCGACGGAAGTGTACCCGGCGAACCGACAGTCTGCACCAGTTGTGGCAGTATCGATCTGGATGTGATGGATAGCATCACGGGCGACCAACTGGATCGCGCCGAGGTCTGGATACACTGTCCGCGCTGTGAAGAAGGTACGCTGTTGATAGAAACAACCGGACACTGGGATTAGTTTATAACGCATGACTGCACAACAAAAACCTGCCGATTTTACGCCACCACCGCCACCGCTGGAACTCCCCGATCCATTACCGCCCTGGGCGCTGCGACGCCCCGTATTGGCATTATGGTATATCGCTTCGCGGGCGGGCGATCACGGGCGCTGGAAACCCTTTCGCCGCCTGACGCACATCACAAAGTATATTTTTCTCGGCGGGCAGATCAGCAGACGGGGCTGGCATGTTCTGGAATCGTGGGGCGTGCAGGCGCTTCTGAATATGCGGCTGGAATGGGATGACCGCAAGTCGGGCATCGCAACACCCTATTATCTGTGGTTGCCGACCATTGATGGTACACCGCCAACTGTCGAGCAACTGGCGCGCGGTGCAACCTTCATGCACGAGCAGATACAGGCACAACGCCCGGTCTACGTTCACTGTGCTGCCGGGCTGGGGCGTTCGCCAACGCAGGTGATCGCCTATATGATGACGCGCGGCCTGACCGATACCGCCGCCATTGAATATCTGGTAAAGCGTCGCCCGTTCATCACGCTGTCGCGGCGGCAACGGCTGCGGCTTTCAGAATTTGCCGATTACATCAAGCGCTACAAACTGGACTATAGCGCCGATAACCAGATCGATGCTTTCACCAGCACCGAGGAAGCTCAAATCGACGTTCCCGCTATTGGTACGGATGATGTTCTGGTGAACGCCGTCAAATAGCTTTATTCCGGTACAGCGGAAATCTGCTGTACCAAAAATTCTGTTGCAGCGCCACTCGTATTAAGCAGAATATGCCCTGCCCCTGTGATTATCTGCACCGATAATCCTGGTAGTAAACTGCTCAACCTCGCTTCGATTTTGCCCGCATCACGCGCTATGTCTTTCGTACCTCCGATGAACAGGACTGGCATGGTCAATCGGCGCAGTTCTTTATCGGAGAAAATGGGAATAACACCAATACGCGGTTTGAATTCCAGCGCGGTTTGCGCCACACTGTCAATAACCTGTTCCGGTATCGTTTGATCGCCAAGCAGATCATGAATGAACCTGCGCACGCCGCGTTTCCCGAATATCCTGGCAACTATTGCACGCAATAGAAATGTACCTTTGTCTGGAACTATCCCGGCGGGAGCCAGCAGCGCCAATTTATCAATTCGTTCTGGCGCACTCACCGCAAATTTCAGCGCTGTCCATGCTCCTTGCGAGATACCAACAAAAGATGCGCGATCAATTTTCAACGCATTCAGCACATCTTCCAGCCATTCCGCAAAAGCAGGGCTATCCCATGCAGGGCGGTTCGGGGCGCTTTTGCCCGCCTCTCCAATCAGATCAACCGCATATACACGATAGTGTTTGGTGTAATCAATCACATCACGCGCCCATATCGCGGAGTTTCCACCTGCGCCATGTAGCAAAACCAGCGCAGGCAATGACGGATCGCCGCAGGTAATCACAAATGTGTCTCCATGCCGTGTTGGTATCATTTGCGTTTCGGATGGGACAGGCCAATTTTTCAGGGCGTGATCGTATATTCCCATAACGGCCTTCGCGCCGTCGGGTGTTCGGTATAAAGTTGTCATTATCCTATCCTCGCTTGTTGAGTTCCTCGCGCAGACCGCGCACCCAATCCAGTTCAAGCCTGTAGAAATCGAGCCAATGCTCGGCGATGCGCTTCCCGAAAAACCCGGATGAACTATCGTTATTGCGCCGTGCCTGCTCCGTGAGCATCACGATATACGCTTCGAGTTCTTCGGCATAATTCTCCAGCATCCCATTCAATAGCTGTGGGTCAACCTGATCTGCCCATGTTAGCTGCATCAGCAGCGCGTTTCGGAATTGTGGCAATTCTGGCGGGGAGAGCATCCATTCGCGTAACACTGCCAGCCCTTTATCAGTGATGGTATAGACCTTGCGCGGCGGTTTGCTTGCCTGCTGTTGAACTTCGATGGTGACAAGTTGTTCGTCGTGCAGTTCGACCAATGCCTTGTAAATCTGGTTGTTGTTCCCCGACCAGTGGAAAATCTCCGAATCCGAAAATTTCTTTTTCAGGTCATATCCAGTGAAAGAGGCGCTGCTCAGGAAACCCAATATCACATAGTTGATCGACATGGCATTTATTGTTCTATAATATGTTATTGATAACATATGCTAATTGTAAAATAGAATTTGTCAAGAGAGGAAACAGGGGTTTTCGCAGAGAGGGAAAATGGCGGAATATTCCGCCATTGTTAGCAGGATTTCAGCCGATCCCCAGTGTGCGCAGTGTTTTCTTGAAGAACTCAACGAGTTCATCGTCGGGAACATCGCCGCGCTTCTTGAAGTAGTGCTGTGCTGCCTTGCCAATTGCCAGCGTGAGCGCGCCGTTCATCGTGCCATTGATGGCAACGCCCGGCAGAAATCCAATCCCTGTCAACTGGATGACCGCGCCCAATGTTTTCACCGAAGCGAAGGTAATGCCGCTGTCTTCAATCAGGCGGAAGAGGAAGCCACGCAGGTTATCACCCGTAAATTTGTACTTATAGGTCAGGGCGAGTGCGCTGATCATGCCGCTGTTAGAGGCAACGAGCCACGCTGCATCTATGAAGACGGGCAGGAAGCCTATCGCAGCAGCAGCAACAACCCCCCCGCCGATGATCAGATCGGCCTGTGCATCATATTGGCTCAGGTCTTCTTCCAATGGATCGAGAATTTCCGGCGGTGGAACGTCGGTTCCCGGCTCCGGGGTTGGATTATCAGTCATGGCATATTCCTTGTTTTTGATCAATTACGCAGAGAGTGCGCAGATTGTTGCAGGTAGGCCCCACAGGAACGCCGCACGATCAATTCCGGTTTCAGCACGATGTTTTCGACAGGAGCCTGTGGATTATTGATCCGGCGCATTAGCAGACGCGCGGCTTCGTGACCGAGTTGGTAGGTGGGTTGGGCGACGGCAGTCAGCGGCGGCCAGAGCGCTCCCGCCCAGGGCATATCGTCGAAACCAACTACCGCGACTTCTTCGGGAACTCTTACGTTACGTTCATGAAGTGCCTGCAACATTCCCAGCGCCAACAGGTTGTTGGAAGCAAAAATCGCCGTCGGACGTTCGGGCAGATCGAGCAACTCCATCGTCAATTTATAGCCGGACTCCTGCCGGAACAATCCCGGACGCAGCAACTCCGGGACAGGCGAAATTTTATTTTCGTGCAGCGTCTGAATGAACGCATCATAGCGCTCGCGCCCGGTAGAGATAGCCGGTGTACCGCTGATCATCGCAATCCGGCGATGTCCGAGGTTGATCAGATGTTGAACAGCATCGCGCGTGCCACTTGCCGAATCCACCGTCACGGAATCAATATCGACTCCCTCCACACGCCGATCCATGAACACCAGCGCCATTTTGGATTCCACCAGTGTGTTGATGCTGTTATCTGTCTCTATGTTGGGGGTGATGATCAACCCGGCGACATCTTCGGCCTGCATCACCTTAATATACATCTGCTGCTTGGAGGGGTTTTCATCGCTGTTGCAAAGCAGGACGCTCAGGCCATTTTCATAGGCGACATCTTCGACACTGCGTACCACCGAAACGAAAAAGGGATTGGTTATATCAGAAATAATCAGACCGATAACGCCACCTGCTCCTGCCCGCAGGCGCTGTGCAACCCGGTTCGGCTGATAGTGCAGCGCTTCCATCGCGGCATTTACCCGATCTCGTAACATAGGATCGACGCGCGAATGATTGTTCAATACCCGCGATACCGTCGCAACGGAGACCCCCGCCCGCTTCGCTACTTCTTTCATGGTAGACATAAAACCGCCTCTTTTCTTAAAAACAATTTCCGCGCGCGAATGAAGTATAATTAATCTGAAATCGTGAAAACGATTTCTCATTCATGCACATTGTACGATATTTGCTGTGAAAATGTCCAAATTAAAATCACAATTATTTCACGGAACGGTTTCTGTTCGCGTGTGGTTTGGGATTCAATAGTTATTGCTGCCCGTGACCCCCGGCTAAAGCCGAGGGCTAAACTCAAAGTCAGGATTGCAGGTTTGGGTTTCTAGCGAACGTGTGCGGATATTATCATCGTGTGCAGCATTGATTACTTTTAAGACAGTCGTCCACTCCTTGAGTCTAACCCGGTGCTTCAGCGCCGGGTCTGAGAAATTGAACGACAATTTGCTATACCAGATAGTGCCGATTGTTCCTGTAGGCACGGCGCGTTATAATTCACCACAATAGCGCAAAAAAGCACAATCATCAGAAAGGAGTGCGGGCGCGCATCGCAGGTTCAACCAGCAGCCGCCCACTTTTCCATGATCCCGATTCCCGATCTTAATCCCGGAGTCGCACTCCCGGCGCTGTCGCTAGCGTTGGGGGCGTGTATTCTGTTTGTAATCGACGTATTCCTGCCAAAAAACCGTAAAGACCTGACAGCGTGGCTGGCGGTTGCCGGGCTGGGCATTTCGGCAATTCTCAACGGCTTCACCTATAACGCCAATCAGGAGGCGTTCACGGGCATGTTCCGTGCCGATGCGTTCACCGGATTCGTGAATCTGGTTACGCTGGTGACGACGTTCCTCGGCATTCTGACCGCTTATGATTATAACAAGCGCATGAATATCGAGCGCGGCGAATATTATCCGCTGCTGTTGCTGACCGCTTCCGGCATCATGTTCATGGGGTCGGCGGGCGATCTGGCTGTGGTTTTCGTCGCGCTGGAACTGCTCTCGATCCCGCTCTACATTCTGGCAGGTTTCCGTCGCCCGGATTCCAAATCCGAAGAAAGCGCGATGAAGTATTTCCTGCTCGGCGCGTTCGCTACCGGGTTCCTGGTCTATGGAATCGCACTGGTTTATGGCGCGACGGGTACGACCAACCTGCAAGCCATTTTTGAGCGTGTCAGTTCCGATGGTATAACCTCCAGCTTCCTGCTGGCTGTTGGCGCGGGCTTGATCCTGGTCGGGCTGGGCTTCAAGGTTGCGGCGGTTCCGTTCCACCTGTGGACGCCAGATGTATATCAGGGCGCACCGACTCCGGTTACAGGCTACATGAGCGTCGGCGCGAAAGTCGGCGGATTTGCGGCACTGCTGCGCGTCCTGACCATTGCCATTCCTACGCTGGTCTTGACCAAAGTGCAGCCAACGCCTGATACAACCGTGACACTGCACGCGGCCTGGCAGGACACCGTGACGATCATCGCAGCGCTGACGATGCTGCTTGGCAACCTCGTGGCGATTACACAGCGTGACCTCAAGCGTATGCTGGCCTATTCCAGTATCGCGCACGGCGGCTATATCCTGATCGCGGTTGCGGCGGCAGGCAGTTTCAAGGTTGTGACCGATGCGGCGGGCGTCCGCACCGTATCGCTGGAAATTGCGAACTACGCCGTACAGGGCGCGATGATCTATCTGATGTCCTATGGCTTCACGAATATCGGTGCGTTTGCCGCCCTGAGCGCGGTAGAACGTGCGGACGGCAGCGGCACGGCGATTGATGATCTTGCCGGGTTGAGTTTGAAGCGTCCTCTGCTGGCGGCAGCGATGGCGATTTTCATGCTCTCATTGACGGGGATTCCGCTGACGGCTGGTTTCATCGGGAAATATTTCGTGTTCAGCGCGGCGACCAGTGCCGGGTTGACCGGGTTGCTCCTGATCGGCGTCCTGACCAGCGTTGTGAGCGCGTTCTACTATCTGCGCGTGATCGTCAAGATGTATCTCGAACCGGGCGAAGCCGATACCCATGATGGCAAGCCGATACCGTTCCCGCTGCGTAGCGCACTGGCGTTGTGTGTTGCTGGCGTTGTAGCGTTCGGTATTCTTCCGCAGGCGATCAGCCTGGCGCAGTCCGTCGTTACAACACTGGCAATGCGCTAACAGAAACAAAAATCCCCCATTTCTGCAATGGGGGATACCTTCTCACTCAAACTACTGAAATCAGCCTAGTCGCCGCTGCCCACCGCAGCGCTGTTATTGCTGCCGGGTTGCCCGATGCTTACGCCTGCCAGACCGGGCGGTTGTGACGGAGCAATCCACTTGCCTGCTATCGGCTTGCCTGTGCTGGGACCAAAGATAAAGGTGTTATCCGTGCCTGCGGCAGCGTTTGTGCTATGCAGGACAAACTGCCCCGATCCAGTGAACGGCCCGAAATAGCCAACGGTGGTTGTGCCATTTGCATCCCAATCGCCAACGACAGGGATTTTGGTGGTGATGTCCCACACAAAGTTGATGTCGCTGAAGGTGATTCCGCCTGGCGTGCTGTTATTGGTCATAAACCATGTGGTGTTGGAAGAACGATAGACGCCAATGCTGTCGAAGCCGTTGCCATCCCAATCGCCCGCTACCCCCACGTCGCCGGGGTTGCCGAACACAGCAAAGAAATCATCAAAACCGCCGGTGAGCGCCTTGCGCTGATAGAGGATGCCGTTGGAATTGCGATACACACCGATCCCGTCGTGGGTCATATCGGCTGTCCATTTGCCCGCAAACGGGGTGTCGCCGGGGTTGCCAAACAACGGGTTGTAATTCAGAGCAGGCGAAGTATTGGAATCGCTCAGATAGAAGAATCCTGTACTGTTGCGATAGACGCCAATGGTGTCTACGCCGTTGCCATCCCAGTCGCCCGCCAGCGGGAGATCAGCGGCATCGCCGCCGAAAAGTGCGGTTATATCCGGGCTTCCAGCGTTGTTCGTGTTACGCAGGTAGAATGTCCCATCCAGATATACCCCGATGGTATCCGGGCGTGGCGGCAGTGGGGTGTTGGTTGGTGTATTCGTCCGGGTTGGCGTGGCGGTGGCGGTTGGGGTGTTGGTCGGTGGATCAATAACAGTGATGGAAGCGGTCATGCTGGTATGAATATTGCAGCGATAGGGAAATACACCCGTGCTGTTAAAGGTGAATGAAAATGATTGATTCTGACTGAGCGTACCGGAGTTCCAAACCGGAGTGCCAGCTGTGCTGGTGCTGGTGTGTGGCGCACCATCCAGATTCGTCCATGTGACCATAGTTCCGGTGGTGATGGTTATGTTGTTCGGCGAAAACGCGAAGCCCTGAATATTGATGTTAACGGGTGCGTTCATCGGAACAATCACAGCGGGTTGCAACGCTCCGCCATGATTTCCGTGTTCGCTGGCGCGTGCCGTGCCGACTGCCAACATTGTGAGCGCCACGACAATGGTGAGCAATGCGGCAAGGTGGCGTCTGGAAAAATGTAAAATGTTCAAGTCATTCTCCTCAAAACGAATCCTCCGTTTAAAATTTAAAAACAGAGGATATGCTTTTACCCTCAACTATTTATCGACAGAAGTTATCCGTCTGGATGTAGTACAAAAGTAATCCATCGCTTTTTGCGCTCCTCACCGGGAGTCACCGGGGCGAGATCAACTGTGTAACTCCCAAACCGGACTAGTCGCCGTTGCCCATCGGATTGGCGCTATTGCCGTTGGGTTGCCCGATGCTCACGGCTGCAAGTCTGGATGGTTGTGATACGAGCGTCCATTTACCAGCGATGGGGATAGAATTGCCCGGCCCAAACGCAAACGTAGTCGGAGGCGTCCCACCGATGCTGTTATTTGCGAATAGTGACCAGAAGCCGCCCGCAGACATCACGCCGCAGGTCGTATCACCGTCAGCATCCCAATCTCCAACAACAGGTCTGTCACCGGAATTGATAGCGGATGCGAAATCTATATCGCTGAAAGTGATTCCCGACGGCGTGCTGTTGTTGGATAGATACCATGTTCCGTTGCTGCTGCGATAGATACCCACGCTATCGAGGTGGTCTGCATCCCAGTCGCCCGCGAAGCCAACATCGCCGGGGTTGCCGAAGATGGCAAAGTAATCATCAAAGCCGCCCGTCAGCAATTTACGCTGATAGAGGATGCCGTTGCTGTTGCGATATACACCAATTCCATCGCCAACCATAGTACCTGCCCAGCGTCCCGCAAAGGGAGTGTCTCCCGGATTGCCGAATAGTGGGCTATAGGTGACAGCGGGGGATGTATTGGAATCGCTCAGGAAGAAGAACCCGGTACTGTTGCGATAGACTCCGATGGTATCCACTCCATCCCCATTCCAGTCGCCAGCAACGGGTAAATCAGAAGTATCGCCGCCAAAGTAGGCGGTAATGTCTGCAACCCCGGCGGTATTCGTATTGCGCAGATAAAACACGCCATCTTTATATGCGCCAACAGTATCCGCGCGTGGCGGGAGAGGCGTATTGGTCGCGGTGGCTGTTGGTGTGAAAGTAGCGGTGGCAGTGGCGGTAGCAGTTGGGGCGCTGCTGACGGTGATCGAAGCCGTCATGCTCGTATGAATATTACAGCGATAAGGAAATGTACCGGCACTGGTGAAAGTAAAAGAGAAATCCTGCCCCTGCCCCAGAGTCCCGGAGTTCCAGACAGAAGTCGTACTACTGCTGGTGTGCGGGACAAAATCCAGATTCATCCATGTGACCATTGTTCCAACAGGAACTGTAACGCTATTGGGCGAAAAGGCGAAATCCTCAATAAAAATGGTTATGGGATCGTTGACGGGAACAATAACGGGAGGTTGCGCAGCGCTGATGTGGCTATCGTGTTCGCTGGCGTGAACGGTACTTACAATCAACATGCTGAGTGCCGCCATAATTGTCAGCAAGGCTGCAAAATAGCGTCTGGAAAAACGTAATATGTTCAATTTTTCCTCCCCAAAATATTTTTGGATAGTTTTATTATATGAGGAGTTATGCGGTTGAACCTGACCTTCGCGCAAACAGTTTTTAGTTGCCCTCCTCTGGCAGCTTGATCGGCAATTCGACATGGAAGATACTGCCCTTGCCTTCGTCGCTATCCAGCCAGATTTTGCCGCCGTGTGCCTCGATTACCGCTTTGACCAATGAAAGGCCAAGCCCTGTACCGGGGATCGAGGCAGTATCCTTTGTGCGGACACGGTAGAACGGTTTGAACAGGTTTGCCTGTGCATCCTTCGGGATGCCATAGCCAGTGTCCTGAATGCTCAGATATAGCCAGTTCTCTTTCTGCTCAAGCGAAACCGTGACCGCGCCTTCCTTCGGCGTATATTTGATGGCGTTGCCGATCAGGTTGCTGATGGCTTCCTTCAACTGACGTTTGTCAAGCAGCATCATAAGGGCATAGCGTGGACGGCGCAATGTGAAAGTTAGCGCTTTTTCCTCGGCCTGCGTGTGATATTCCTCGAATGTCTCGGCCAGCAATTCGCCCATATCGCTGAGTTCCAGATCGAGCCGTCCGGCACGCAGGCGTTCGATGTTCAGAATATCGTTGATGATCGCCTGCATCTGTCTGGCAGCGGTATCAATCATCCGCAGAAAGCGCTCCGGGTCTTTGCCGCGCCCACCGAGGAGCAAATCGGTATAGCCGAGGATCACCCCCAACGGGTTTTTCAGATCGTGCGAAGCCATGCGGATCATCTGCGTTTTAAGCGCGTCCAGTTCCTTGAGCGTAGATATGTTATTCATTTCCAGCACCCAAGAATTTTCGTTGATTTGCAGCGGCGCTCCCAGCAAAAGGAAATGGCGTTCCCCGAATGAAACCTCGTGTTCAAAGGCGAGATCATTATTCAGTGTTTTGGAAATTTCATCGCGCACTTTTTGATCGACGCCGACATTTCGCAGCAATGCACCCAGATCGGGCGTGCCATCGCCCAACTCGGTAAATAATTGCTGCGCAGAAAGATTGGAACGCATCACGCGCTGTTGATCATCCAGAACAAGGATCGGGTCTGGCGAACTGGCGAGGATCGATTCGATCAGTTCCTTTTGCTGCAATTGCCCGGTGTACAGCTTGGCGTTGGCAAGGAGAGGCGCGGCATTTTCCCCAAAGATGTGCAGCAGTGCGAGTTGTTCCCGATTGAAGGGCTTTTCGCCATGCGTCGCGCCGATTGCCCCAACAGGTTGATTTTGAAAATAGAGCGGAACAATCAGGGCTTGATTCGCCTGGAGGCTTTGGTGCTGGTCAATCGCGCGGAAGGCATCCAGATCGTAACTGTTCCAGCCAATGGTCTGTATCGCTGTGCGCGACGGAGTGGCTGGAATTAACCCCTTCTGTTTCTCGGAAAGATGCAGCGAACCATAGGCGCGTACCGGATCGTGATGTTCCTCATCCCATATCCAGATCGCCGCACCATTGCCGCCAGAGAGTCCGAGGATTTCCGAAGAAAGACGCGGCAATATATCGGTCAGAAGCAGGCGCTGTTCACCCAGACGCCCCAGACTATCCAGCAAAGTCTGCACGCGCTGACGCCGCCGCGATTCCAGCCGGATATTACTAATCAGTGCGCCGATCCCGGCAAGCGTCAGCGCCAGCACCGGGCAAATCAGCGCCAGAATGTATTGATTAAAACTGAACAACAGCGAAGCGACAAGAAAGATGACGACCAGCGAGGCAGCATAACTCAATATCAGCATACGCGCGCCCAACTGCGTGAACACCAGCGATCCAGCTATCGCTATCAGCATCCCGAACAGCGCCGCCAGCGCCATCGGTTGCCGCACCAGCGCCCGACTTTGCAGGATTGTTTCGAGCGCGTTGGCGTGAATCTCGACCCCTGCCATCAGGTTGCCGCGCTCTATCGGGACAAGATAGCGATCTGTGACACCCGTCGCATTGAGCGCCCCGACAAAAACAATTTTATCCTTGAACAGATTCGGGTTGATTTCGCCATCATGCACGGCAGCAAAGGAATAATTCGGGAATGTGCCGCTTGCGCCGAAAAAATTCGTAAGCAGGCGTTTGGCGCTGTCTACCGGAATTTTGCGCTGCCCGGTCAACTGCACCTGTCCATCTCCGACTTTCGCCACCTGTCCGAACTGCGCATAGGAAATGCGGAGATAGCTCAGGTATGCGGCAGCACTCAGCGAAAACCACTGCTCGTTGACTGGATCGCCCGATTCCATGACAAAGGGCAATGCCCGCACATAGCCATCCGAATCCGGCGTGACATTGACGTGTCCCAACGCCGCGCCCGCTTCCTGAAAGGCTTCCACCGGGCGCAACACGCCGCGATAGTGCAGCGTTTCGGCAGGCGAGGTATTCAACTGCGTTCCTTGCCTGCCGGAGATCGCCAGGACAACGCGCGTCCCGGCCTTGCGTGCGTCGGCAATCGCGTCTGCCATCGCCTGATCATTTGGGGTAGGGGCATCGAACAGCACATCGAAAACGATCACGCGCGCGCCGCCAGCGCTCAGGGCGCGGATCAGTTGCGCGTGTCGTTCGCGCGACCAGTCTGCAACGGAGCGCCCGAACTTACCCAGGCTGAGATCATCAATCGCAACGATGGCAACCGTATCACTCAAGG
>CAYSOC010000178.1:0-13404 GCA_964432445.1 uncultured Anaerolineaceae bacterium | reverse complement strand
ATATCCTGCCAGGGCGAATCGACCACCGGGCCACGCTGCCCTAGGCCAGCATTGGCGACCAGTATATCGAGCCGACCAAACGCTGCAATCGTTTCCGCTACTGCCCGCTGCATATCTTCCGGGTTCAACACATCGGCAGTGATCGGAAGAATCTTGCCGGGCAAATCCTTTGCGGCCTCTGCCAGCGCATTCAACCGATCTGCACGGCGCGCAGTAGCGGCAACGGAATCGCCACGTTTGGCAAATTCCAGTGCCGCCGCATATCCGATCCCGGAAGATGCGCCCGTGATCAGAATGACTTTGCTCACTTCGCCGCCGTTGCCGCTGCTGCTCCCGGTGTCAGGGTTACTGTTGCCGTTGGTGTCGGCGGGCTGGGCGTCACAGTGACGGCGGGAACCGTCGTACCGGGGAAAACCGTGCCGGGTTGTGTCGGAACGTCGGTTGAGGCTGTTTCTGCTGGTTTTGTAATTGCTGTCGGGACGATAGTGCCGGGCGTGAGCGTGACAGGATTGGCAGGTGCTGGTGTCCTCGTTGGCGGTATCGTCAGCGTCAGGATTGCAGAAGTCGCCTGCGCCGATTGGGTATTATTGAACGTTGCGGTATAGGTTGGGACAGGCGTCCACCGTGTCGCATTCACGCCAAAGAAAGTGACGAAACTTAGCAAAATGACCAGAGTCAGGATTATCACACCAGCCAGAAAGAGCGTCCACCCAAGATTACGCCGTTGTGGAGCCGGGGAACTGGTTGTTTTGGACATGCAGAAATTCTCCTTGCGGATGATAGTATGTGTATTTGTTGAGCAGGGGGTTATTCTATCAGACTGCGCGCGATTTTGGCACACAAACCCGCTATTTAAAGTGCGCAGGTTTCCGTAAATGTTTGTTAAACATATCTTTTGGCTTTGTGTGATAATTGAAACTGAATCATACAAACCAAATCGCGCTCTCCATTTCTGCTCAATTTGCCCGTTTTTCTAACCAAATATCCGTACTATAACCGAACTTTACCTGTTTCCGAACGGTAATGTTTGAGAACATTCGTATAATTGGGCGTTGGGTTCGTATGCGAATCGTATAATTCGGCGGCGGATAAGCGTATAACCCGCGTCGCCAACAGGCGCACAGTCTTCGTTAGAATGGTTTGCATTCGTAATTGTTTCATAACGACAGGACAGCAAATGTCCGAAGCACAGAACGGGAAGGGCAGCATGGCCGAAAAAATACTGGTCATCGACGATGAAGAACCAACATTGCAATTGATCAGCCTGCTTTTGGAGCGCAAAGGCTATGAGGTCTTGAAGGCATTGCGCGCCGAAGATGGCTTGAAAAAGGCCTATCGCAATCACCCTGATCTCGTCCTGCTGGACATTATGATGCCAGAGATGGACGGTTGGGAACTCTGCCGCCGCCTGCGCGAACTCAGCGACGTACCGATTATCTTCCTGACCGCCAAAACGGATGTCAAGGATCGCGTCAAAGGGCTGGAAATTGGTGCAGACGACTATATCGTCAAACCTTTCGACAACGATGAACTGGTCGCCCGTGTCCGCGCCCACTTGCGCCGCGCTCCCGGTCCACAGCTTGCCGAAGAATTGATTTTCATGAACGGCGATTTCCGCATCAATTTTATTACGCGCGAACTCCGTATCCGCAATCAGCAGGTACATCTCACGCCGAAGGAATTTAATCTGCTTGGCGTGCTGGTGCGCAATTCCGGGCGTGTCCTCACCCGTGCCGAACTGGTGAAGGAAGCATGGGGGCCAGAGTATAACGACGCCGCCGAGAGCCTCAAGCTCTATGTTCACTATCTGCGCCAGAAAGTGGAAAACGATCCGCAGCGCCCCGAATTTATTTTGACCTCACGCGGGGTTGGCTATCGGTTTGTCGGGCGGTAGTTACAACCTGTAAAATGGCATGTTGAGGGGCGAGATCATTTCTCGCCCTTTTTTGTTGGAATCTGCTGCGCCTCGATTTCTCCCATTGCAGATCACCACCGAAACGAATATTCTATCTCTGCAAATTTGCACGGGATCACAAGCAATGAGCGTTGAAGAAATCTATAACTATGTCAAGGTTGATGACCGCATCAGCACCAGTGGACAACCAACCGAAGAGCAGTTGAAAGCGCTATCGGCAGAAGGCGTCACCACCGTGATCAACCTCGCGCCGACAACTTCGCGGAATGCGCTGACAGATGAAGCAGGCGTTGTTCAGTCATTGGGCATGACCTATTGTTATATCCCGGTAGCGTGGGATAAGCCGACAGAAAACGATTTTGCTACGTTTGAGAAAGCTATGGAACAGGCAGACACAGGCAAAACGCTCATTCACTGTGCCGCCAATTTTCGTGTCACTGCGTTCTATTCGCTTTATGCCCAGAAGCATCTCGGCTGGACAGAAGAACAGGCTGATCAATTCCGCGCACGCATCTGGGCGGGGAGCGATTTTCCGGTCTGGGAAGAATTTGTCCGCAAGATGAAAACACAAATCAAAACAGAATAAAGGCCAGCAATTGAAAAACTATATCTGTGGCACTTGTGGCGTTCAATATCCCGAAAGTGATGCGCCGCCTGCCCATTGTGTTATCTGTGAAGATGAACGGCAATATGTCGGGCTGAACGGACAGATTTGGACGACGCTCGATGAGGTACAAAAAGGGCATTCCAATAAATTTAATGTGCTGCGTCCAGACCTCACCAGCATTGTGACCGAACCGTCGTTTGGAATCGGACAACGGGCGCACCTTCTACAAACGCCACACGGCAATATCCTGTGGGATTGCATCACCCTGATTGATCAGGCGACTATCGATCAGATCAACCAGATGGGTGGTCTCAAGACGATTGCGCTTTCACATCCGCACTACTACAGCACCATCGTCGAATGGAGTCATGCCTTCGGTGGCATTCCGATCTACATCCACGAAGCGGATAGACAATGGGTGGTTCGCCCTGGGCCTGCTGTTCAATTCTGGAGTGGAGATATTTTTTCACCATTGGAAGGAGTCACACTGATCCGCTGCAAGGGACATTTTGAGGGATCAACCGTATTGCATTGGGATAATCTACTGCTCGTTGGGGATACGATCACAGTCGTTCGGGATCGGCGCTGGGTATCGTTTATGTACAGCTACCCGAACCTTGTTCCGCTCTCTGCGGCTGCAATCCAGCATATTGTGAACAGTGTTGAGCCGTTTACATTTGATCAGGTCTACGACGCATTCGGCGCGATTGTCGCGCGGGATGGCAAAGCCGCCGTGAAGCGATCCGCAGAACGATACATAAAAGCTATCAATCCCTGAGCGATACACCAAAACTATTTATCTATGCTGATAAAAAATGACCGGATTCACTCCGGTCATTTTCATTTTACTGACCCTCCCTTCATCAGAGAGGGCGTTTTATGGTTGAAGGGAGAGGCTTAGTCGCCGTTGCCGACTTCCACTGGATTCACCGCACCGCCCGGCTTGCCCGGCGCAACGACGCCAGCAATCGGAGGAGCGCCAGCCGCTACCCAACGTCCGGCAACCGGGATACCACCTGTTGGCCCGAAGGCAAACACGTTGTCCGAGCCAGCCGAGGCGTTCGTGCTGTGGAGGTCGAATACGCCGATACTGCCGTTGAAGTAACCAACTGTCGCTGTGCCATCGCCGTCCCAATCGCCCGTTACCGGTACATGGACGTTAATGTCCCAGACGAAGCTGATATCCGCGAAGGTGATACCGCTTGGCGTGCTGTTGTTGCTCAGATACCAGGTCTGGTCGGCGGAACGATAGATACCAATGCTGTCGAAGCCATTGTTGTTCCAGTCGCCAGCCACACCCTGATCGCCCGGATTACCGAAGATAGCGAAGAAATCGTCAAATCCGGTGCTGAGAGCGTTCTTCTGATACAGGATACCGTTGGAGTTACGGTAGACGCCAACACCATCGTTTGGCAGCGTATTCGTCCAGTGTCCGTGCAGCGGCTTGTCGCCGGGGTTGCCGAACGTGAAGGCAATATCCGCGTTGGGCGATGTGTTGCTGTTGCTGAGGATGAACTGGCCTGTCGTGCCGCGATAGACACCGATGGTGTCCACACCGTCGGCATTCCAGTCGCCAACCACCGGGAAGTCGCTACCGTCGCCACCATAGGCAACTACGATATCCGCTGCGCCGCTGCTGTTCGTGTTACGCAGATACCACAGACCAGCGTTATAGACACCGATATGATCGGGCTGTGCCGGAACGGGGGTATTGGTCGGGGTCGCAGTTGCGACGGAGCCGAGTACCGCGAGGCCAGGGCCGGAAATGGTGTTCGTGAACGTTCCGAAGAAGCCATTGTCGAAGTGGCTGGTGACGAGGATGTAGGTTGTCCCCGTTGACAGTGTATGGACAAGACCCGGACGGTTGGCGGTCTGGCTTACACCGTCGTCGTTCACATTAAGCGCGTTCACCAGCGGCGTAGCCGGGTTGAAGCTGTTCTGATAGAGCGAGAAGTAACCATCCTGGTTGCTCGACGAACCATTCGTGTACGATGCCACCGTCTGTTGCAGGCTATACGAACCTGATACTGGAACAGTAAACGGTTGTACATGGTAGTAGACCGCTGTACCAACTGTCGAAAGGGTGGTTGGTGGTGCGCCTTCGTTCGGGTTATTGAACGTCGGGCCGCCGTTTACCAGTGAAGCGTTGTAGGTAACCGTGAATGGTGTCGGGCTTGCCGTTGGCGTGCTGCTCGGCGTGCTGGTAGCAGTTGCCGATGGCAATGCGCTATTGACTTCGATTGCACCAATATCGCACAGTGTATTGACTGGACGTGCGACACCGCGCTGGTCGGTTGCAAGAACCGCGTTTCCAGTGTTGCAATTGCTGGCTGCCGGAATCTTGTCGATGACCACGCTGCCTGCGTTTGGCGACAGCGTATCGGTTGGACCGCCGTTGTTCGCCAGAACTGTCTGGATATTCGGGTTTGTGTTCAACTGGTTGTTGGTTGTCGTACCCGTGAAGGTCGTTGAACCAACTTTATTGATCACGTTGTAATCGAGCGAATTGACTGTTGTCGCGTTGAAGTCGTTCTGTGCGCCAGCAGAGAATACGCTGTTCTGGATCGTCACTGTACCGCCGCTGTTGGAAATCTGGGCATCCGAAGCGGTGTTGTTGATGAAGGTACTGTTGATGATCGTCAGGCTGTTGAAGTTACGGATCGCACCACCAAGACCGCCAGTCGCCGTATTATTGACGAAGGTACTGTTGATGATCGTCAGGCTCGTGCTTGCGCCACCCTGATTCTGAATCGCGCCGCGATTGGTCGAGACGTTTCCGGCAACTGTACTATTCTTGAGAACGACAGCAGCATCAGCGTTATAGAACGCCGCACCCGTACCAGGGCCAGAACCGTTATTCAGAATTTGCAGGCCATCGAGGTTCGCCGAACCACCATTGATGTTCATGGCAACACCACCATAGATGTTGAAACCATTCGCCAGCGTCAGGCCGGAGACGTTCACAACATTGGAGGTCGAAGCGTTCTTGAAGCTGAAGATACGGCTGGTGTTGTTACCGCTGATGGTGATCAGGCGCGCGCCAGGACCAACGAGGTTGACACTACCCGTATAGACGATTTCGCCAGTGGTCAGGGTGATTGTACCTGTCAGACCGCTCTGGAAGTTGATGGTGCTGCCAGAACCAGCGCTGATAAACGCCTGACGGAGCGAGCCAGCGCCGCTGTCGTTCAGGTTCGTGACGGTATATGTACCGACCAGGCCAGTTGGTGTCGGGCTTGGGGTATTGGTCAGCGTCGGGGTGAGTGTCACCGTCGGGCCGCCGGGGGTATAGCTCGGTGTTGGCGTCGGGTTCAATTGACCAAGCGCCAGATCAATCTGGATACGCTTGTTGCTGAACACGGGGCTGGGGTTATTGATAGTCACGCCCGTATTCTGGAAAGCGGTCAGAATCGCGGAAACGCTGGCATCCTGCTTGGACTTCATCACTGCCCACGCGCCGGTAACGGCTGGTGCAGACATCGAAGTACCGCTCAGAACGGCGAAGTAGTTGGTTGGAACCGAGGAATCGATTCCGACGCCCGGCGCATACAGGCTCATGAAGCTGGCACGGTTCGAGAACGATGCAATCGCATCGGTGTTATCTGTCGCGCCGACGCTGATGGCTGTTGAAATACAGGACGGAGCCGTAACGCCATCGGTAAAGCCGTTGTTGCCAGAGGAAATGACGGTGGCAACACCAATCGAGCGCAGGTTGTCAACGGCGGGCTTGAGCGCGTTGGCATCGCAGAAGGCTGTTTGCTTCGCACCACCACCGAGGCTCATATTTGCCGCTGCGGTTGGGATCGACGGGGCAAGCGTTGTGAACAGATAGTTCAACGCTGCCAACTGGTCGGACGAATACGAAAGCACGCACGGAACCGGGTTAGTACCGCATTGCGCCGCGCTGTTGAATTGCGAGAAAACCTGCAAGGCAATCAGCTTGCCGCTGCGCGCGATGCCGTCATAGCCGGGGCCGCCGACATAGTTACGACCAACGGAGATACCCGCTACGTGCGTTCCGTGTTCGCAACCATAGGTTGTCAGCGGGCAGTTCATAGCAGCACCCGAACCACTCTGACCCGGATTGCCGCCGGAGGTCGATTGACCGTTCGGGCAGACCGAATTACTTTGACCGGATACGGTTGTGGAGAAGCACGCTTCCGCCGCAACACGTCCCGCAAAGAACGGGTGCGTTACCTGCACGCCCGTATCGAGGATAGCAACAGCCCATCCTGCGCCATCATAGCCCATCGCCTGTGCAGCAGGGACGCCAACTACCGCGTTTGAGGCGGCGTCTGTCGGCGGCATCGGAATGTCTTCCTGAATATATTTAACTTCAGGAGCATTGGCGAGGAAGATGAGCGCCGTCTGATCGGCGTTCATGGCGATAATTGGGAACAGGTCGTAGGTAGCAATCACATCATGCTTAAAGCCTTGCAACTTTGCCAGAAACGCATTTTCCGATTGCTTGATAGCGGCACGTTGCGATTGCTTTTGTGCGCCGCTCATGCCACCTTCGGGGGAAAAAGGAGTATTTAGGGTCACCAATAAACGAACCGAGCCGATCTGTCCGGCTCGCGCAATCAAATCTGCATACCGTTCCGCAGCGGTTCCTGCCTCGGCAGCGCGGGAATTGGTTGTCCCGGCGATCCATGACAGGGCGAAGCTGGCGAGAACGACAGCAACCAGCACAATACGGCTAAACCGTACATGCTTCAAAGAAGTCATATTTCCTCCTCGATCAGAGACTAGACTAGCTTAACTTTAACTAAGAATTGGCTTAATGCGAACTTTGAAAACTGAACCCGTCCAAATTCTTATGTCTCACACACCAACCATTAATATCTTTTTCAGATTTGGATAAAAATTTTACAACTTTTTGCATGATTTTACAGGTTTTTAATATGTACCTTTTGTGATTGCCGAAAAGATATAATCCAGAACTTCCAGAGAGGATATTTTTATGAACACATCAGATATTTTGAAATATGGCGATCTCACGTGGCTGAAAGCGATTCAAGCTATCCCGGAATCGCACCGGAACGATAGCGGTGTTTGTGGCTTCTGGTCGGCCAAAGACCTGCTGGCGCATCTGGTATCCTATGAGCTGATGCTAGGTGACGTGTTGACACAAACATTAGGGAAAGATGAGCCTGTGCCAACGCTCGATCACTTCCTGCGGGCATATACAGCATTCAATAATGTCGAAGTGGAAAACCGTGAAACCCAATCGTGGCAGGATACGCTCAGTGAATACAACACCGCACATGAGCGCGTGATGAGCCTGGTCGCAGAATTTGCGCCGGAAAAGCTGCGCGAACCGGGCGTGATTCCCTGGTATGGGACGGAATACAGCCTCGACGATTTTATTGTCTATACCAATTACGGCCACAAACGCGAACACGGCGCGCAGGTCGATGCGTTTTGCAGCAAATTGACATAGATTGGCTGTAAGCCCGGTTGATCGCTATTCTTTAAACACAACGCATATACAAAGGAGCGCTATGGCAGCACCCAAAGCGGATTATCATGTGCTATATCTTGGCCCCGGCCTGAACGCTGACTGGATTTTCAACGCCGGGCGGGGCTATATTCTGACATTCAAGCCGATCATCGCGGCGAATCTGGATATCCTGCAATATATTCCGCCGCGTCGTGCGCTGGCTATCACCACGATTGCGCGACGCGATACGGCGCAGCGGGTCAGCCAGGATGTTGCCAAGCGCTATCCACGCGCCTTTCACGACGCGCTGGTCTACGATTTCCCCGAAGAATTAAAACTGGCGCTGGATGGACGGGTAGAAATCAATCAGCGCCTCGGCGTCCCGGAGACCGAATAATATGCGTCTGGACGAATACCAGTGGTCGAAGAACCCGCGCGGGATGCACGTCACGCCCAACTTTCAGAAGCCCAACATTGACCTGTATCGGCGCATGAAAATGGGCTGGATCAAGCTCGTTCCGATCAACAATGAATATCTCTACGATATTAAAACCTACAACGAGAGCGGCATCACGCCGATCATCCGCATGTACTTTGAGCGTCCGGGTGCGAAGATTGCCGATTCGGGGTTGATGAGCCTGCTCACCAATTACATCGGTGCAGGTGCGCGCTGGTTCGAGTTCTACAACGAGCCAAACCTGCCCATAGAATGGCCGGTGGCTAGCCCGCCGGACTACCGGGACACCCAGCGCGTTCTGAACCCCATCGTTCTGAATTGGCTGGATTGGGCAGAGAAAATCGTCAGCCTGGGTGCTTATCCGGCATTCCCGGCGCTGGCGGAAACTGTTGGTGGTGGCGAAAACGTGATTGGCTGGCTGCGCGCCATGATGGAAACGCTGGCGAATAATTATTTTGATCGGTTTCGTCGGCTCGCCAACAGCGGTCTATGGGTTGCTACGCACCCCTATTACTACAACCACTATTATCAGGAAGCCGGTTCACCGACGGCTGCCCGTCCACCCGAAACCCAGAACGGCATGGAAGGCGGTTGGCATTTTGAATATCCGCTTGACCCGATTTCACAGAAAAACGATCCGGGACGGGGTGTATTGCAAGGGACGCCCAAAGAGCCATTCGGTGATCCGATTGGCCTGACCGGGATGGGGCAGGCCTTCATGCAGCTTTACGGTGAACTATTCGGCGGCAATATGATTCCTGTCGTCGGGACGGAAGGCGGAATCACT
This sequence comes from uncultured Anaerolineaceae bacterium, assembly GCA_964432445.1. Taxonomy (GTDB): domain Bacteria; phylum Chloroflexota; class Anaerolineae; order Aggregatilineales; family UBA2796; genus JBBRMW01. The sequence continues at coordinate 4,195 of CAYSOC010000178.1, read as the reverse complement.
CCAATGCCGGGAGCGGCCAGTATGTACACCCAGGCCGATATTCGCTTTCCCGGCTACGACTTTCGCAGTCATGGCGAGGCGACTCTCGCCGCCTTCAACTGGATTGCGCAGCAGGCTCCACCCTGGATGTTCGGCCTGTGCCTCTGGAAAGAAGATGATTATATGAACACCGGACCAGCCGCCGCAGTCGAACGACTGGCGCAGACACCGCCGTTCTATAAGACAGTGCCGCCAGAAGAGGCAATGGGTAAAGGTGGTCCGAAACCACGCGAGATCGTCTTGCCGGGGCCGGGGCCGATACACGGTCAGCCCGATTTACACTGGTTGATTCTTTACCCGGAGTTCAATACAGAAACGTTCCTGAACGCGGCACGCGACTACTGGGAGAAATACCGCCCGACGATCCTGTTCAATATGGATTTAATTCCACAGGTTCCGGGTTCCAAAAGCCTCGCAGTGACGCTGATTTCGCCACCGAATCGCGTGGATGCCTTCAAGCAGGCGATCAAGGATCGCGGAGCCTATATCTATGTCGATTCCATCGGCGTGGACACTGCCGAACAATTGCAAGGGATTTTCGCAGATCGGCTCAAAAATGATGCGCGCTTCGGATAGGAGTGCGCCTATTTGCCCTCGTCCTCAACATGGCTAGTGCCGTTCATACCCGGCTCTGGCATTTCCGGCGGGAGAGGACGCGGCGCGATGATCGCAACGGCGCGCACCCGTTCCTTGCCAGTGACAGACATAATCGCGCCGCCACCCTTTGCCCGTTGGGTGAGCAGCGCCGCTTTCACCTTCGAGACTTTGAAGCGCTTCGCCTTATTGGTCAGGATAACAGCAGTATCATCCAGATTGCTCACGCCTGCCGCCGCTAACAGGTCTTTCTCCACCGTGTTGAACAACCCATCTGGCGAGGTGATGTTCGGGAGTTTCATGGTGATCACGCCGCTGCCTGCGCGTCCCTGTGTTGGATACTCTTCGATGGGCGTACATTTCGCCGTACCAAAGGCGGTAATCGTCCAGAAGACCTGTCCGGGACGCACCATGCCTGCGCCGATTACGCCATCCGGGACGTTATCCGCGAGTTTGATACCGCGCATTCCCCCGGCGGGCAACCCTGTCGGGCGCACATCGGACACTTTGAAGCGAATAGCTTGCGCCTGTTTGGTCGCCAGAATGATCTCATCCTCTTCTTCGACCAAAAGCGCGGAGATAATCTTGTCATTGCCGACGTTCATCACCGTGAACGTATCTGCTGTTAATCCGGGCAAATCCGCGATCCGAATCCGTTTTACATCACCCCCGGCGGTGCTGAACATCACGTATCCGGTATCCTGCATCGGAGAAATCGGCAATACGCCAACAACTTCCGCGTCTTCCGATAGTGCCGTGACGATATTCACCGTCGAGCCTGTAGACGGATCATCCGACTGTGAAAGCTGTGAAACAGGCACGCTGGCGGCTGTGCCATCCTCCGCAATCAGATAGAGAATATCGGCAGTGCTGCCGGGAACGACGAAACGCGGCGCATCCTCACTTTGCCCGGTGATGCGTGGTGGCGCGTCAGAAACAGTACGGCTCAGGCGGTTGGCGACGGTATGCGTCACCCATGTATTTTCCACGCCTGCCATCAGGTCGCCCGCGCTCATATCTGCCGAGGCGCTGTTGACGATTACTGTCCGACGTGGGTCGTTATAGCGCCCTTTGATGGCAACCAGTTCATCCGCGACGACTTTCCGCATAGCAGGTGGGTTTGCCAGGAGGTCTTCCAGCCAAGCGATGGTCTTGCGTTTTTCGTTGTATTCATCCTCGATGCGCTGGCGTTCGAGCGCTGCCAGCCGCCGCAATTGCATTTCGAGGATGGCATTGGCCTGAATTTCGGAGAGCTTGAAGCGTTCCATCAGAGCGGTACGGGCGGCATCGGCATTGGCACTCTCGCGGATCAGCTTGATCACCGTGTTGAGGTGTTCCAGCGCCTTGAGCAAACCTTCCAGAATGTGCGCACGTTCAAGGGCGCGATTCAGGTCATATTCGCTACGGCGACGAATCACTTCCAGACGATGATCGAGATAGACGCGCAGGGCTTGTTTCAGGCTCAGAGTGCGCGGTTCACCATCGACCAGCGCCAGCATGATCACGCTAAAGGTATCCTCCAGCGGCGTGAGTTTGAACAGATTGGTGAGGACTTCGGTGGGGTCTTGCCCGCTTTTGACCTCGACCACAATACGCAACCCTTGCCGATCTGATTCATCGCGCAGGTCGCTAATCCCATCAAGACGACCATCGCGCACAAGGTCGGCAATACGTTCAATCAGGCTATTCTTATTGCATTGATAGGGGATTTCGCTAACGATGATACGCGACTTGCCGCGTCCGAGGTTTTCGATATGTGCCTTTGCACGGACGGTCAGTTTGCCGCGCCCGGTTGCATAGGCGGTGATCAGCGTGTCTTCGCCATTTTTATCCTGCCGGAAGAGAAGGCCACCTGTCGGGAAATCCGGCCCTTTGATATAGCGCATCAATTCGGCTACATCTACATTTTCGAGCGTATCCCAGTTACTAAGCATATAAACAAGCGCATCGCAGACTTCGCCCAGATTATGCGGCGGGATGCTGGTTGACATACCAACAGCGATTCCAGACGCTCCATTGATGAGCAGGTTGGGTACGGCACTCGGCAATACAGCGGGTTCTTGCAGGCTACCATCAAAGTTATCTGTATAATCTATTGTTTCTTTATCAATATCAATCAGCAGATCAAAGCCAAGCGCTGTAGTACGTGCCTCGGTGTAGCGCATGGCAGCGGGCGCGTCACCGTCTATCGAGCCAAAGTTGCCCTGACCATCTACAATCTCATAGCGCATACTGAAATCCTGCGCCATGCGTGCCATCGCTTCATAAACCGACGCATCACCATGCGGGTGATATTTACCCAGCACTTCCCCGACAATACGCGCGCTCTTTTTGAAAGGCGAATCCGGGCGCAACCCCATATCGTACATGGCATACAGGATGCGCCGATGTACCGGCTTGAGGCCATCGCGGGCATCGGGCAAGGCACGGGCAACGATTACACTCATTGCATAATCGAGGTATGCCTCGCGCATTTCTTCGCCAATATTAACAGGACGAATCAGACCTGCTGCCATAACGTTTATTCCTGTGCTGTGCTATCGGGATATAGTTTATTTTTCCCACTATAAACGTTGGGAAAGGACTTTTCAAGGAACGGGTGTTCTAAAGTATAACATAATTAGTCTGAAATGGGAAGTGTGCAGGCAGCAAAAAGGCGGCATATTGCCGCCCGGAACGCGATAACCATCAGCGTTTCAGACTAACCGAGGTAATAGGTCATCCGTTGCAGGTGCGCCACCGGGTCGATGTATTGCACATGCACATTTTCCGGGACAACCAGCGTGATCGGGGCATAGTTCAGAATGGCGCGGATGCCCGCCGCAACGAGTTGATCGGCAACCTGCTGGGCAACACGGGCGGGTGTGGCAATCATGGCAATTTTCACACCTGCTTCCTGAATCGTCTGTGATAGTTCGCTGATTTCGCGTACTTTCACACCATTCAGCCCCTTGCCAACTTTATCCGGATCATTATCGAAAACCCCGACGATGCGGAAACCGCGATCTACAAAGCCTGCATAGTGCGCGATTGCGTTACCGAGATCGCCAGCGCCGATCAAAACAACTGACCATTCCTTGTCGACCTGCAAAATCTGCTTGAGTTGTGCCAGCAAGTGTGCTATCTGATAGCCTGTACCCTGTTTGCCAAACTCTCCGAAGTGCGATAAATCCTTGCGAATTTGAGCGGAACTGATACCAAGCCGCTGCCCTAATTCGTGTGAAGACGTAATGTCGTGGCCTTCGGCGGAAAGTTGCGAGAGCGCACGCAGATAGATAGGCAACCGCCCAATAACTATGTCGGGAATTACAATCGGAGCCGCCATCCCGCCCCATCCTCCACTGCTCTTGAATATCACCGGGTAAGAATAATCAGTAGTAGAACAATAAGACTATTTGTGAAGAGATATACTATTGTACAACATTTCACGAAGCGCGACAATTGGAGATTGCAAACGGAGGGGAAACGTTACGGCGCGATAGACGAGGATGGAAATAAGACCCGGCGCTGAGAGACTGTCTGAGAACCTCAGTAGACCCCACCCTAAATCCCTCCCCGCTGG
>CAYSOC010000177.1:0-13505 GCA_964432445.1 uncultured Anaerolineaceae bacterium | reverse complement strand
CGGCGTACATACAAGTATGGGCTGGAAAAATTTGGCGCATTCGCCGGCATGGGTGGTATTCTGCTGGGGCTGCGCGCACACGATTTGCGGGCGCGAATGCTGTTGGGTCTGCAAGCGATGGCGACGATTTTCAATACATTCACGCAGCAACGCACCAGCGTCGTCGAACATGAAACCCATATTGACTATGTGATCTACAATACGCCGATCTGTTATGGACGGGAAAACACCTGTGATCATCCCGTTTGTGGAATCGGTGGTGGTCTACTCTACGAAGGATTAATTTGGGCAACTGACCGCGAATGGCAGGTGGTCGAGACGACCTGCCGCGCAAAGGGCGACCCGGTTTGTACGTTCAGTGTCTATGAAAAGGAATCGTCATGAAACGCTACGATAAAGCAATCGTCATCGGTGCGAGCATGGGTGGTCTGATCACCGCGCGCATCCTTTCGGATTATTTCAATGAAATCACCATCCTTGATCGGGATGTGTTGCCAGATAGCCCTGATTCACGAAACGGCGTTCCGCAGGGGCGGCAAGGACATATCCTGCTGGCGCGTGGTTTGAACATTATGGAAGCCTGTTTTCCGGGATACCGGGAAGAACTTCTTGCCAGTGGCGGCACGCCATTTGACTGGGGAACACAGTATGTCGGGTTGTTGGCGGCGGGTTGGGTAAAGACGGCTGGCCCGAATCGCTTCGTAACCGTTTGTGCGTCTCGTCTGCTGCTTGAATATACACTGCGGAAGCGCGTCGCAGCCCTGCCAAACGTGAAGTTTATTCAGCGTGCCGATGTTGAGTCGCTGATCCCGTCTTCGGATGGTGCAAGCGTGATCGGTGTGCATATGGAATCGCGTGCCGACCACCAGAAAACCGCCCTCTTCGCTGATCTCGTCGTTGATTGCTCCGGGCGTAGCTCCAAAGCGCCAGAATGGTTGCAGTCGATGGGCTACGAAGCACCCACAGAGACGAATATCAATGCCCATGTCGGTTATGCGACACGCTGGTATCGTATTCCGAAGGGGGTGGATTGGAAGTTTGTCGGTGTACAGAGCCAGCCGAAGAAGGGCATTACGCGCGGCGGTGGCTTTATCGGTCTTGAAAACGGGTTATGGTCGCTCACGATGCAGGGGATGAACAAAGATTATCCTCCTACCGATGAAGCTGGATTCAATGCCTATGTGAAATCGCTTGCCTCTCCGATTGTTTATGATCTAATGAAGATCAGCGAACCTGTAGGAAACATCCTCGGTTTTCGTTATGGCGGGTCGCGGATTCGTCACTTCGAGAAGCTGAAACGCTATCCGAAACGGTTGCTGGTGCTTGGAGATGCCGCCTGTAGTTTCAACCCGATCTATGGTCAAGGGATGACCACCGGAGCGATGCAGGCTGAGGCGCTCGGTAAACTTCTCGAAAAATCAAACTCTCTGGATGGACTGGCGGATCAATTCCGGCGGCGGGTTGCGGAAGTCATCAAAGCGCCCTGGATGATGGCGACAGCGGAAGACTTGCGTTTCCCCGGCACAGAAGGCGCGAAGCCGGATTTCATCACACGGATTTCACAGCACTATACCGATCTGGTCATCAATGTGATGCCCTACGATGGTGAAATTACGCTGCTCTTTACGCAGGTTGCCAACATGATCAAGCCGACAACAGCGCTCATGAAACCGAAAATCCTGTTCCGTGTGCTAACCCATCACTTCTTCGGAAACAAAACCAAAGGGCATCACGCTCCGGATTGGCAGGTCTACCATTCGCTGGAAAACGCGGCGGCTGGCGACTAAACAATAGGCTGACCTGAGTTGTTTGATTATCAGGTCAGCGCCACAAACCGACTCCCAACCTATGCGCATCTGAGATTTCACAATCTGTTCACAAGCGGATGGTACACTAGTACCATCATGTGCGGAATATTTGGACACTATACACTCAACGGCGCAGACCCGGCATTTATCGAGCGCATGGCGAAACGGCTGGCGCATCGCGGGCCAGATGGCTATGGGCTGCATCACACAGAACGGCTGGCTTTCGGGGCAGGACGATTAGCCATCATCGACCTTTCTGCTCCGGCAGGGCCAGTTTTCAACGAAGATCGATCTGTCTCCGTCGTCTTCAATGGTGAAATCTATAACTACCGAGGGCTGCGGTCAGCGCTTGAGCGGTTCGGACACCATTTCCACACTGCGACTGATACAGAAATCCTCGTACATGGTTACGAGCAATGGGGAACAGGTGTCATCGAACGGCTGCGCGGGATGTTCGCCTTCTGCCTCTACGATAACTCCAACGAGCGTTTGATCCTCGCGCGGGATCGCGGTGGAGAAAAGCCACTCTATTATGCCTTCCTCCACGACGAATTTATCTTCGCCAGCGAGATCAAAGCCCTGTTTGAACATCCAGATACGCCGCGCTATGTGAACACCGAAGCGTTGCCTGTGTATCTATCGCTCGGCTATGTTCCTCCGCCGCAGACAATGTTTGGCGGGATCGAAAAACTTGCGTCTGGCGAGATGATGATTGTTGAGCGTGGAAAAATGGTGCAGCGTCGCCGTTACTGGCAACCAGCTATGGATACCACATCCAGCCACGCCAGTTACAGCGAAACGGTACAGAATGTCCGTGAAGCGATCATGGAAGCGGTGCAGACGCGCATGATTAGCGATGTTCCAATCGGGGCATTCCTGAGTGGTGGTCTGGATTCTACCGCTGTGGTCGCGTTGATGGCAGAGGCAACGCCCCATCCTGTGCGCACTTTCACGGTTGGATTTGATTTTGGCGACGATGCCGAAAATGATCGCAAGTTCAACGTTGATAGCCGCTATGCCCAACTTGCTGCCAATTATTTCAAGACAGAGCATCATAACATCACGATTAAGGTTGATGAGCGTCTGACCAACTTGCTGCCGCGTCTTGTCTATCATATGGATGAGCCGGTTTCGCAGCAAAGCATCATTCAGACCGCATACGTCGCGGCATGGGCGCGGCAGGCTGGCGTTCCGGTACTGCTCTCTGGCGATGCTGGTGATGAACTTTTCGCGGGCTATACACACTATCGCGCGGATCGGATGCTGGAACGCTATGAGATGATCCCGCGTATTTTGCGCGAGGGGTTTATGACCCCTCTGTTGTCACGTTTTGAACGCACTCGAAAAATCGCGGAAAAATCGCGGATTTCTGATCCGACCAAACGCTATCTGGCATGGATGCGCATGATCGATCCCGATAGGCTCCCGGAAATTATTTGCGATAAAGCACTTGCCGAGCGCGCGAATGAACTGATTGCCTTGCGTCTCAATCCATTTCTTGCCGCCCCAAAGACGCGCCACTTCGCAGATCGCATCGCCTATACCAGCTATAACCTGTGGATTCCCGAAGATAGCAACATGCGCATGGATAAAATGAGCATGGCAATGTCGATTGAAGCGCGCGCACCGCTGGAAGATCACCCGCTGACAGACCTGGCGTTCAGCATTCCACTGGAATACAAACTGCGGAAGGGGGATTTCAAGCGCGTCTTTAAAGATTCGATACGCGATTTGATCCCCAAATCAATCCTGGAGCGCCCCAAATGGGGATTCGCACCACCAACCTCGGAATGGTTGCGGACAGTATTCAAACCGCTTGTGGAGCGGCATCTTTCCAAAGAGAAACTCCTTGCTGGTGGATACTTCGAGCCTTCTGCGATTCGTAATCTGATCGACTCGCACCACGATAAGCGCAGCTATGAACTATGGACGATCTGGCCTCTCTTGATTTTCCAGCTTTGGCACAGTATATACATAGAGGGCGATTTGACTGCTGCGCCGCTATCGCCCAATGAACTATTTGTCGGCGCATGACAGAGGATTCTGTTCATTGATCCACGCTGTGTATCTTTTTTGGTTCTGGATTCTCTACAAAATCGGCAAACGGCAGCAAGCAATAGCCAGCCTAACCAAATATTTGGATGTTCATCCGGGAGACATTAACGCCCGTTTGATGCGTTCTAAAATCGTTTTTGAAGATAATCATTTGGCGGATGCCGCATTAGTGGATGCTACTTTGATCCTGCATCAAGCGCCGCACCATGCCAATGCGCTGATCTGGCGTTCGTACCTTTATCTGGCAATCGGAGACTCCGAAAACGCTCTGAAAGATGCCGACCATGCTCTTGCCATTAACAGTGGTTTGACCGATGCCCTGAATAACCGGGGACGTGCTTTTCTCAATCTTGGAAAAACAGACGAGGCAATGATCGATCTCAATCGCGCGATTTTGCTCAACAAGCAAGCCCTCTATTTCCGAAACCGAGGGGATATCTGGAAGGCTGTAAAGGAATATGAGTTTGCCATTGAGGATTACACAACCGCAATTCGCCTGAAGAAAGACGCTAATACTTATGTACTGCGCGGCTATATTTATACATTGCTGGATGGACATGCCGAGGCACTGCGCGATTATGACAGGGCGCTGGTATTGAACCCAAATCATTTCGGGGCATTGAACAATAAAGCATATTCGCTGTATAAACTGGGGAAGCCCGCCGAGGGATTGACGTTTAGCGATAGGGCAATCGCACTTCGGCCTGAAAATTCAGCATTTTTGCATACACGGGGGAAATTGCTTTCAGAGATCGGAAGGGTTCAGGATGCAGTGCGTGATTATCGGGAATCACTCAAATATATCACCGCAGAGGACGAGGATATTCGTGCCGAAATGGAAGAATATATCCAAAAACACACAGGGACAGCATTTCCTGACGGCTGAACTGGCGTGAAGATGAACCGCCTCGCCCGATGGGATAACCCTGTTTTCCGCCGGGAGTTGATCCGCCTCAAACGGAGGACAACAAGCCATCCCTTTCAAAGCCTGTTGATCATCTTCGCACTGGCGGGTATTCTTTCCAGTCTGTTTGTGCTGTTGCTCTCGATGTATCCTTCAGCCTATGGTGAACACCTGATATGGATGTTTTATCCGGCATGGACAATATGGGTAATTTACGCTGTTACGGTTTCACAGACGATCATTGCCAGCATTGGTATTCTCGGTGCAGAGTACACTTATCAAACTTGGGAGCCTTTGATCATCACGGGGATCAGCGCCCGACGGATCATGGTCGGGACGTGGCTGGCAGCGCTGCATCGCGTGCGTGGCTGGATATTCTTTCTGGTGATCGCACGCATAGCCGTCTTGCCTGTCTACCTGATCGTTTCTGCGAAAGTCGCCCCTTTTGAGTGTCAATACTTCAGTGGCAATTGCATCTGGCAACCGTTTGTCTATTCAACAGGCTGGATTCTGGCAATCACAACGACAGTAATTTTCACGCTTCTTGATATTTTGTGCTGCTCGATCATCGGGCTGGCGGCAAGCGTCATCATGCGCCACTCACGGTTTGCGGCAACGTTTGCGGTTTTGCTGCGATTTTCGCCACTGATTATTTTCATGATGTTTGGCTTCAATGACAATAATTTTTGGGAATGGTGGGCAGCACCGGCGTTCGCATTGGTCGATGGCGGAACTGCCCCAGCCATTCAACTCATTATGCCGATGCTGCCATCCTATGTAACGTTCAACCCATTGTCAGGCTTAGCCTTGATCGCGGCAGCACTAATGGTTCTGTTTTTAACCGTTGTATTCGGCACGCTCACCATTTTGCGGCTGAACGGGGCATCGGCACAACGACGCCAAAGTTAGCCAAGCGCCTGCGTCAGATCATCGATCAAATCGTCGGGATGTTCCGCGCCCACGCTCAGGCGGATCAGGTGTGGCGGGATAGCCGCCAGATCACGTCCAGTATCGCCCTGTTGTTGATGCGTCGAAATGGTCGGGATTGTGGCGACACTCTTATATTTCCCCAGATCAGTCCCTCGCCAGATGATTTGCAGCTTATCAAATACCTTGCGTGCGGCCTGTGCGCCGCCGCGAACCGTGAAACTCAACAGATGGCTGTAGCGCGAATCGTCGCTGTCAACGAGGCGCATATATTGTTTAGCGAGGGTATGTTCCGGCATAGAATCCAAACCGGGATAAAAGACTTGTTCCACCCCGGAATGATTTTCGAGGAAATGCGCCACTTTCATCGTATTTTGACTATAAAAATCCATCCGATAGCGCAGGGTACGCAAGTCGTTCAGGATCAGCAACGCATTCATTGGGCTGAGAGACGGGCCGTGATCGCGGAAGGGCAGCAGCTTGACATGCGTTGCGAAATCGGTGCGCATTTCATCTGACCCTACTTTGCTCGGAATATCACGGCGAGCGATAACTGCGCCTGCAATTGCAAATCCACTGGCAGACATCGCCTTGCTCAGAGAATGAACGACAATATCTGCCCCATGTTCCAGCGGGCGCATCAATGCCGGAGTCGCAACCGTAGAATCGACAATGAGCGGAATACCTGCATCGTGTGCGAGATGTGCCACTGCCGCAATATCAAACATCCCCAGCGTGGGGTTGCTGGGCATTTCGCCGTAGACAAAGCGCGTTTCGCTGTCGATCAATCGCGCCCATGCCTGTGTATCCATCGGCTCACGCACCCAGCGTACATCAATCCCGCGCTCATAGGCATAACGCTGGGCAAATAACATGAATGTACCGCCATAACATTTCGCAGATGCAACAATGTTCATCCGCCCGCTGGCGCGACCACCGTCAACCGTCAAAAACGGGTTGGTTGCCATGAATACCGCACTTGCGCCGGAGCCTGTTGCCAGTGCGCTTATTTTACAATCACTGCCATAACCTTCGAGCAATGCCAATGTTTGCTCAAGATAATTCACCGTCGGGTTAGCGATCCGGCTGTAGACCCACGCCGGAATTTTATAAGCTAGTGCCGCTTCCATCTGATCGCTGTTCTCGAAATGCTGCGCCGGGGAAAGATAGGCGGGTTCGATGATGCTGCCCTGATTTGCCATTGCTTCGTTCATGTCATAAATGCCGTGTACAGCAATCGTATCGAAGCGGCGATGGCGCACCTGTGCGCGATGCTCATTTTGTGCGTTCATTATTTCCAGCGGCGCGATCATAAATTTTCTCCTTAAATCATTCTTCCAATGGCAGAGCAGTCGTTGCCTTGATCTCGTTGAAAACGATGCTCGTTTGCAGTCGTGCGATCCCTGGCAGCGGTGTCAATTTTTGTGAGACAAACCGTTCCAGTTCGCGGTGATCGTGTACCATCACCTTCAGCAGATAATCGAACTCGCCCGTGATGTGATGGCATTCCAGCACTTCCGGGAAATTGCGCACCTTTTCCAGAAAGGGAGCGGTGTGCTGTGTCTGATGAAACTGGATGCTGACCAGAATAAAGCAAAGCAGGTCATAGCCGACAAGTTCCCGATCCAGAAGCGCCACATAGTTGCGAATGAAACCCTCCCGTTCCAGCCGACGCACCCGCGCATGGGTTGCAGGTGGCGAAAGATTGATCTGTCGCGCGAGGTCGAGATTGCTCAAACGCCCATCGGCTTGCAAAATCTTTAAAATGGCGACATCTATTTCATCCAGACCCGGCAAATTTTTCATCGTTTTCTATTCCTCATTTGTAACATCTATTTTGCCAGAGAATTGGAATGCCGAATATTAGAAGGTAAAACAAATCGGGATGTTAGAACATTCCAGCAAAGCAACTCGTTGAATGCTTTGTGCGGAATGTAATAAAGGTTAATCCTGTGTGCCGCGTCCGGCGTGATAGCGGAAGGATGGATCAGCCTCTGCAAGTGCCGTATCCATCTGCGGGGCAAGGCTTTCCAGGCCGAGGGCGCTACGGCAGGCCAAATCTGCTAGGTCGAGCAGTAGCGGAAAGCCGCGATGTTCCTGCAAAACGCTATCCGCGATGGCAATCAACGCGGCCTCGTGGACGTGTTCACGGTGCGCATAGAACGTATAGACTGGGGCAAGTGCCGAAGCACGGTATAATCCGATAAGAACTTCTTGCCCTGCGTGTTCCACGAAGTCCAGTGCGCGCTCCTGTACCATCCCAAATGTACGCCGCCGACTGACCATCCGCCGCATGGATTCCAGGGCTGTATCGACAACCATGTATTCCAGCGGACGGAGTGATTCCCCTATGGTGAGCCATTCCCGTTCGGCGGGGGTACGCGGTACGAACAGAAATCGCTTATGCTGGCACAGCAACCCATCCAGAACATCAATGCTTGCAGCGAGTAAATCTGGCAAGCCTGATCCGGTCAGGAGTTCAAGCGGTGCAGGTACACCATGACCAACCCGCCATACCGATTTGACGCGATGCAACAAGGTCGCGCGTGCGGCATAGCTGATAATGCCGCGCTGTACCAACTGATTGAACTGATCCCGCTCGTTATCGCGCCCGATCCCGCCGCGCCGCTGTCGCTGATCGAGCAAGTCCCAGACTTTATCCATGATGTTATCGTAGCGAGCGCGCAGATCATGGCGGATCAGCCGATGCGCCCACGTGTTTTCGCTGCCGCGATAGCGCACCAGGGATAACCCGATTTGTGTGACCGTGACAGGAAGTGTGTCATAGGTGTTCAGGTTGGCATCACATGCTTCGGTTGCGCCATTAAACAATAACCCGCGATGCACCAGTTCAATATCTGCGACGGCCGCACGATATACCCCTGCCTGCGGTATCCGCATCGACCCAATGCGTGGAAAAATATTGACCCGGATTGCCCGCTGAATGTCGGTTTCCTGGATAACAGCTTGATCAACTTCGTGGCGCAGGCGTTCGTAGAGCAGCCATAAATCCTGCCCTTCCGACCAGTTTTCGATGTCCAGAACCTCGTGGATAGATTCACCAAAGCGATCTTCAAAAGATTGCGCGGTGAGGGTTGGGAAATCTCTGGCGTCTTCAAATGGGCGGTTGATCATTATCAGAAGATGGTAATTTGCCCCTGATTATAGCGAGAATCGCTGGCGCATTGTCTTTTCCGGCGCGAAGTGTTCTGCCAGTTGTGTTGCATAGGTACGCGCAATTTTGGCGGGCAAACCGAAATCATCGCTCAAATGCTGAACCAAAGCGAACTGGAGCCTATCATAGTCATCCAGAGGGCAATGTGCCAATACAGTCTGATGCGGCGCGAGAATTTCCAGCGCCAGCAAATCGGCGTCGAGTTCTGCGCGTGAGGTGCGCAAATCCATAAATTGCCCATCCGAATCGCGCTGCATCAGGTGTTGGAAAGGTTGTACCGGAATCCACAACCGTAATGCTTCGATTCGTTCCTCTTCAGTTGGTGGGCGTTCCCCATCGATAATCGGCAGAAATGATTCACCGAGCGCATTAATTGCCTGTTCACGCGGGATCAAATGATCCAGCAAAAAATGGCTGAATTCGTGCGCCAGCGTGAAACGGCGCTCTGCTTCGCTTGCGCTCTTATCCAGAAAAATAACACCATGTCCCCGCTGCGCGACCAGGCAACCGTATAAACGGCGATCTGGTATCGTCTCCGTTGGATAAGGGATTTTTCGTACAGCGAACCAATTTTCGATTGCGCCGATTGTCAAATCCGGGATCGGCTGAATGTTAACTGAATAGCCGTAGGGCAAAAGCTGATCCAGCCGCAGCGGAAACAGCGGATGCCCCAGTTTCTGGAGGACATCTTCCGCAATTTCAGCGAGCCGTACCGGAATAAAATTCATTCAGAATTGCCATCATGATCGCGTGCTACCATGTTGGATGAGCCGGGATGTTGAAAACTTTCCAGTGTTTCAGCCTCGCGCACAAAGCTGATCAATTCAAATTTGTTCATCGGGATGTATTCCGCGATTTGCTCAATATCTCTGATGAAATATTTGGCAGTTGGACGGCGACACAGCGCCAGCATTGCCAGTTGTTTCGGGGTGAGTTGCAGACTCGCCGCCAGTTCCTCCCATTTTTGTTGTCGTGCATCCAGAACCAGTCGGATTAGCCATGCTATATAAGCCGGGTCGTCTCCCATACGTTGAGCAAGTTGGATAAGTGCGTCGTCGTTCATGGTTTATCGGAGTCTCTTTGGCCCGTTCGTTCTTAGCCATTGCCTCAAACGATCTTTTTGTCGTTTAACAATGAGGCGCTGTTCGGAAAGTGGAAGGTGTCTGATCTGCAAGACTTTTGCATATTCGGCGGTATCGCGCTGACCATTGGCAATCAGCCGTACCAGTTGTTCATCAAGGGGAGTCAGATGCAGCAGGCGGAGCAAAGCATCGAGGTCGAGTTCACCAAACTCTGCATAGATGCCATCATCTTCCTCGCCGTCTTCCGCTGCCACTCGTTCTACGTCGGACGTTGAAAAAGGCACGAGAGCGGGTTGACGGTTCTTTTTCTGCAAGTGGTTCAACATATCTCCCACTGCGTCCATATAGAGGTAACTTAATAAAGCGCTACCTTCTGAATCATATTTTGAGGGATTTTCTTTATATTTAATCAACGTATCGATCACAATATCATGTAGAAGCTGGCGTTCTACATTCTGGAAACGACTGCCAAGCGTCGTTTCGAGGTATGGGATAGCGACCACACAAATTTTGGAGAACGCGGTAACATCTCCGCCACGCAGGAGGTTATGCAAATCAAGTTGCATCTCTTTGCTATATTCAGACGACATGGTGCTATTCACCGATCTGTGAACAATCTGTAAAATTATATGCAATCCACTGAACAGTTTATGGTAGATAAAGCGGTTTAGATGCGGTAGAAATCTTCACTCAAAGAGAGAATTAGAGGGGCTGTGACTTCTCTTTTGAAGCTGATTTCTCACTCTTCGTAGTTCCCAATAAGGAGGAATGCCTCGTGCAAACCCGGCTAATGAATACCCGTACCTGGCCTCGTCCGGCGCGACCCTGGGTGATGGCGCAAATCTGGAACGATCTGCTGTTTGCACACTGGTCGTTTCCTGCCGATGCAATCCGTAAGTTGATTCCTGCTTCGCTCGAACTGGATACCTTCAACGGAGAGGCATGGATTGGCGTTGTTCCGTTCTGGATGAGTGGGGTTCGTCCGCGCTGGACGCCACCGTTGCCCCGGATTTCGCTGTTCCATGAATTAAATGTGAGAACCTATGTAGTGCGTGATGGCAAACCGGGCGTGTGGTTTTTCAGTCTGGATGCGGCCAATTCTGTCGCGGTATCAGTAGCACGGCGTCTATTTCATCTACCCTATCAGAATGCAAAAATGTCGTCCGATCAGCAAATACAGTATGTGAGTCACCGCACCGATAGCCCGAAGGCGCAACTTGAATGTACCTATCGCCCGATTGGAGACGTGTTTCACGCACAACCCGATACGCTGGAAAACTGGCTGACCGCGCGTTACTGCCTGTATGCAACAAATAAGCGCGGAAATGTTTATCGTGGCGAGATCGATCATCCAGCGTGGCCTCTGCAACCCGCCGAAGCACAATTTCAGGTGAATACGATGCTAGAACCGTTGGGGTTGACGCTGCCAAACATGCAACCCCTCTTACATTTTTCGCGGAAGCTGGAAGTTGTGATCTGGGGTTTGGAACGCTGCTAGGTGAGTTTGCCCCGTGCTGCAACATCCCACACGGTATCGACAGTGTTGCCGCGCACACCAACAATCTGATCAAAGAGATTGGTAACGACACAACAGTGATTCGGGATAACGGTCACGCGCTCACCGATGGCCGGCCTGTTTGCACACGCTGAAAAGTCAACATGCCCGTGTTCTTCGGAGAGAGCGTATATTTGCGCTTCGGGATATTCGAGAATCAAGCCATGCCCCGTCAATCCCAATAAGTCTGATGAAAATGTCTTGCTGCCACCGTCCAGAATGCCTCTATCCGCTGTCGGGCGACTAATCACCGTTGTGATCACCTTGAGCGCACAATCTTCCAGTTTGACTGCGCCCGTTTTGAGCGTATATCGATCTCCATAGATGTACATTCCGGCGCGATATTCGGTGATACTCTTGTGCTGATGGGCATCCCACATACTGCCAGTGCTGCCAACGCTAACGTTTTTAACATCGAGTCCGGGCAATAATTTTCCGACGGCTTCCACGAATGGATCGGTTTGTGCATTGACCGGATAGGTCATCAGCCCGCCAAACATTAGACCGGGTTTGCGCTGGATATAGGCGGCGAGTTCTGCCGCCTGTTCAGGTGTTTGTACTCCACAACGCTGTGAACCGGTGTCAAATTCTACAAATACTGATAGATTCAACCCGGCACGGTTGGCGGCTTCTGACAAGCCATTGACGGTATATTCGGAGTCTGCGGTGATGCTTATTGTGGCAACCTTTGCCAACGCCATCAGGCGTTCCAGCTTTTGCGCACCGATAATGTTGTAGGGAATAAAAATATCCTTGATACCTGCCGCGACCATCACCTCCGCTTCCCCTATTTTCTGGCAGGTAATGCCCGCTGCGCCTGCTTGCAACTGCATGTGCGCAATCGCCGGAATTTTGTGCGTTTTGATGTGCGGACGATTGGCTATTCCATGCTGATCAAGGTAACTCTGCAAACGATTAATGTTTGCCTCCAGCCGATCCATATCCACGATAGCCACCGGGGTTTCCAGATTTGCGATTTCCATATATGTTCTTCCACATTAAGTGACGCAAATGTTATAACAGGGTATGAACTTTTCGGAATTTTGCGTCTATAACTAATATAAACGGATCGTGAGATTATGCGATTTGCTGAAAATTCTAATCCGTTTCTATCGTACTTTAGGATAGTTAACGCTAGCCGAAAGCGGTCATTTGCGCTAAAGTAGCATCATGGTGGCAAAGTCTCTGGTGCATTTTCGGTAGCCGGGGAGTTTGTCGGTAGCGGAGGATTTGAGACGTGCCGAACAAGATGGAACGCTTCACCCAACGCGCACGGCGGGTATTAAGCCTGGCGCAGGAAGAGGCTGAAAGATTACAGCACAACTATATCGGGACAGAGCATCTTCTGCTTGGCCTGATGCGCGAAGAAGGCGGTGTCGCTGGGCGCGTATTGCGTGACTTGGGGCTTGATCAGCGCCGTGTCGAAGAACTGGTAGAGCGTATGACCCGTGCGGGCCAGCGTTCGCCAAATGCCCGGATTGATCTCTCACCGGGAACAAAGAAGGTTTTAGAACTCGCCGTCGATGAAGCACGGCGTATGGGTCATCATTATATTGGTACGGAACACTTGCTGCTCGGTCTGGTACGCCAGCAGGAAGGTATTGCCATTGATGTGCTAAAGCGGCTCAATGTCAGCCCGGAAGAAGTCCGTCGCCAAACCCGCCGCGTTTTGCAGGAAAGCCCATCACAGCCAACCAATCGCCCGCCGCAAGCCTCACAACCAAATAATCCTTTCGGTGCGCCACCTGTGCCGCCGAGTACACAACGTAAATCGCAGGCCAAGACGCCTCTCGTGGATCAGCTTGCCAGCGACCTGACAGCGGCAGCCGAAGAGGGCAAACTCGATCCGGTCATCGGGCGCGAAAACGAAATTGAGCGCGTGATTCAGATTCTGAGTCGCCGCACCAAGAACAATCCGGCGCTGATTGGCGAACCGGGTGTTGGCAAGACGGCAATTGTCGAAGGCCTGGCGCAGCGCATTATCAACCGCGAAACGCCG
>CAYSOC010000176.1:0-13788 GCA_964432445.1 uncultured Anaerolineaceae bacterium | reverse complement strand
AAGTAGACCGCGCCCGTAACCGTCTGAGCCTCTCCGAGCGCGAAGCTGCACCGCAGATGCGCGAAGCCCAGAAGGTACGTTTGCTGGATGAACTCCAGGTTGGTGATATCAAGGTCGGGCATGTCAAGAGCGTGGCAGATTTCGGCGTCTTCGTCGATGTCGGTGGCGCAGATGGCCTCGTCCACCTGACCGAACTGTCGTGGAAGCACATCGCCAAGCCTGCCGATGCCTTCAAGGTCGGGCAGGAAGTCAAGGTCGAAGTGATTAGCGTAGACCGTGACCGCAAGCGTATCGGCCTGAGCATCAAGCGTCAGGAAGAAGACCCCTGGACGGCGATCACCAAGCAATACGGGATCGGTCAACTGGTACAGGGTCAGATCACCAAGCTGACGAAGTTCGGCGCGTTCGCCCGTCTGGTCGATGCCCCGGAGATCGAAGGCCTGATCCACATTAGCGAATTGGCTGACCACCGTGTCAACCACCCACGCGACGTGGTGAATGAAGGTGATGTGCTGACGTTGCGCGTGGTGAAGATCGAGCAGAACGAGCGCCGTATGGGTCTCAGCCTGAAGCGCGTTGATTCGCCCGAATACATCGAAGCCGATTACCGCCGTGCAACCCGTCCACCGGGCGAAGTCATGAACGACATCGCCGACTTTGAGGCCGCAGCGTTCAACGAAGAGCGCAAGCGTGACCGCAAGAAGGGTGGCGGCAAGAAGAGTGGCAAAAAGGGCGGCGGTGGTCGCAGCGACTTTGAAGAAGAAGACGATTATTAGTCTCTGACTCGAATCGTTCTGATTCCTGAATTTGACCCCTTTCCTGAACGAGGAGAGGGGTTTTGTTTTGCGATATAATAGCGGCGTTTTATGCGTAAAGTTAAAAATGACCTATGAAACTATTCTGGGGCCGCTTTCCCGCGTGATTTGTTGCCTTGTGCCGTTTGCGTGGCTGCCTGTGCTGGCAGGCTGGACACTGGCACAAAAGTTGAAGCGTCGCTCTGCTCATAATCGAGGAAATGTTGACAAATTCGACACGCCGAATCCGTCCTGAGTTTATTGCGCTACTCCTGATTCTCATTGGCTACTTTATTATCGGTAGCCTGTACGCCACCCGAACCCCCGCATGGCAAGTCCCTGACGAACCCGCCCACTACAATTACATCGGACAACTGGCGTGGGTAGGGTTGCCTGTACTCGAAGATGGCGATTGGGATAACGGCTATCTGGAGGCACTCAAACGAGACGGGTTTAATCCGCAAACCATCGCGGGCAGTCTCTTCACAGTGCAATATGAAGACCACCAACCGCCGCTCTATTATTTGCTGGCGGCTCCGGTTTACCGGATTTTCGATGGCAAACTGATCCCGCTGCGGTTGTTTTCGCTGCTGATTGGCGGAATGGTTGTCATCGTGGCGTTCGCGGTGATCTACCGCATTTTTCCGAAGCAGCCTTATCTGGCAGTCGGAACGGCGGCGTTCGTTGCGTTTTTACCGCAACATCTCGCCATGATGAGCGGTGTCAATAACGATTGTCTGACGGAGCTAATTGTTGCTTTAGCATTGTTTGTCTGCGTTGAATTGTTGAAACTTGAACCGAACCAGATTGCATCCCGTGCCGGGCGTCTGGGAGTCTTGCTAGGACTAGCCTTCATCACAAAAGCCACAGCCTACTCCCTCATTTTCGTTATTGGTGTGACCGTGCTTTTGCGTGCCAACCGGGAGCATTGGACATTCGGTAAAACATTGCGCATCCTGATGATCATCGCTATCCCCGCACTGGTTATTGGCGGCGTGTGGTGGTTGCGTGATATTAACGTCTATGGCTTCCCGGATATTCTCGGTTTGCGCCGACATGACGCAGTAGTGATCGGGCAATTACGGACATCGGATTACATCGCGCAAAAGGGTTTCGCGGGCTATCTCTCCGAAGGACTGCAAACCACTTTCCAGAGCTTTTGGGGACAGTTCGGCTGGATGGGCGTTGTCCTGCCACGTAACATCGTCACGATATTAGTGATCTTCAACAGCTTTGCGCTGATGGGCGCTGGCGTGGCATTTGTACAGTTCCGCGCGTTGGTGAATCGGGTACAGGTGGAGGCGATGCTGGTGCTGGCATTTACGGCATTGCTGGCACTCGGTCTGTTCATCTACTACAACTTGTCATTTGTGCAGTTTCAGGGACGCTACCTGTTCACTGCATTGATTCCGTTTGGGTTCTTTTATGCGGCAGCGTTGGCAGGATGGGCATCGCTGTTACAGAGCAAAGCGGTGCGCTGGCTGTTAATCAGTGGTGCGTCGGCAGTGCTGGCGGGATTCGCGGTTTATGCCCTGTTCCGGCTGATTGTGCCAGCACTGCCTGCGTTTAGTTGAGGCAAGGCAATGGGAAAAAGCGCCAAAAAGATGACTTGGAATAAATACGCCTTTGTTGTATTTGCTTTATGGCTTATGGGCGTATTGCTTGTTATTTGGTCTCCCGTATGGTTCTCTCCACCTTATATTAGATACACGTACTTGATACGAATTGCCATATCATTGATTTGGGTCTTTGTGTTATTTGCTGCAAGGGTGCTTAAACCAACAGGTCGCCGAACAGCGATTTATGCTGTATGCACTCTAATTGTTATAGTAAGCTCCCTGTTTTGGATTGACATGACAATAAGCCTTGTAATGACGCCAGATAACAACTGTCAAAAAACGAGCGTAGATGGGGAGATTGTTAGATACGAATGTGCGTTCGCGGCATTTAGCGAAAGTCCATATTTTTACGTCTTTGAGGGAAAAGAAAACAGTATATTTGTTGTTCCGGTGAGATTAAACAACTAATATGCTCTGAACGCTTGCGTTATTACAGGCAGTTGCTATTACTTCAATCTAGCTGACAACTGCCCGGAGTTTTACTCTTATGTTTTGGTCAAGTTTTACGAACTATGGTTGATCAAGCTAATCAGGTTAAGGCTGTTTCCTGCTTCTCGACCTGCGATAACTGTGGTTCGGCGGCGAAGCGCGCCGCCAGAATATGCTCACATGGGCCGAGGCTCATCAGGTTCGATTTGAAGAAATCACAGGTACACTGCGCAAATCGAATCCGGCTATCCTTATCAATTGCCACCAGCGGCTCGTATTCCTGCGAACCATCCCGCACCGTTCCCAAAATCTTAATCTCGCGCGGGCGTGTATCCGATTGTCCGACGCTGTGCAATGTTACTGCGCCAGATTCAGCCATTGCACGCGCCTTTTCGATACGCGGATCAGGCGCAAGCAGCGCCGCAAAATCCAGCGGCACAGCGAACAATTCACGCAGCCGATAGCGCCGATAGACAGGATCATAAATCGCGCGCCCTTCGCGGCACAGGCGGAATAGCGCCGCTTCCACCTGCGCGCCGGGGAGCAGGCTATACGATTCGATTTCAGCGCGCGTCATCGAAAAATTCTGCACCAGCGCATTGTAGACGGTAGCGATCTGTTCCGCGTCAATCAATGTCGTTGGGGCGAGTAAATCCAATGCACCAGACGCCGACCAATCGTTTTGTGACCAGCCCGACAGTACGAGCGTAAACGTATATGGCCCACAGTGGCAGGCGTAGAAATGGGGCAAGCCGCGTCCAACCAGACCAATCGTCACCTTGTCTGCAAATGGCAGCACCTGTAACAGGGGTTCCAGCCGTTTGCGCCCCCATACCCGGATCGCGCGATCATAGCCAGCATATTGAGTCCCCTGAAACGTGATGCTGTCCGGGAATCCTTCCGGCGTGGCGCTGATTGGCTGGTTTTGTTTGAACTGATAGCGTAATCCATAGGGTGGTTTGGAGCGCGGCACTTCCATATAGGTGTAGATCAAATTGAGCAAATCTGCCGGACGCACATCGAAGGTGAACGGCTTCATCACCAGCGCGCTTTGTACCTGCAAGAAGCCTTTCACCCACGAATCGGGCAAATCGACCTTCTGTTCAAAATAGTTAGCGCGGCGCATCGCTTCGCTGGTCTGTACCCCGAACCCACCTGCGCCCACACTGAAAACAGTATTACGGGCGCTGCGCAGATTCTGGAGCGCATCCCGCAGCGCAAAGGTGAAATCAATATTGGTTGTGCCATAGTTCGGCGTACTCTCGACCTGAAAGGCGCTCTGGCGCGCGGTCAAACGCACATAGGATGAGCCGTCATTACTGAACGCCTCGAAGCACAGTTCGTCAGGGTGAACCGTGATGACCGGATCGAGCAACCAGAAGGAGCGCTCTACCGTGTAATCGCTCAGGATGACCTCGTGCATGGCGATCATCAATTGGCGCAGCGGTACAGGATCGAGGACGCGACCCCGAAAAGCAACAGGCGGACGTTGCAGGTTCGCGGCGAAATCCAGCGCCGAGCTATTAAACCCGTTGATGATCTCGCTACGTGTCTGGTAGGCAACTGTCAATTCCATGAGCTAGCCAATCCTTTCCTGTCGCAAACTGAGCAGACGCGCCATGCTAACCGCGATTTCATCGGAGATCGAACGCCGCGCAACGGTGAAATCTACAACAATTTGCAGGAGTTCCAGAATCGGCGTGAGGAACGGTTCGCCGTTGCGCCCTGCCGCTTCCAGACATTCCAGCGCTGCCCGTTTCGTGTCCTTGAATGTATCGCTCAACAGCAACACGCGGAAAGAACGCAGGTTTTCCACAACGCGCGCCGCCGCTTCCGGGCTACCATCACGCAGGGTGTTCAATGCGGTAATTTGAATCAGGAAGTTGGGCGATTCCAGCAAATCACGGATTGCCGCCGGGTCGCGCTGCCAATCTTCCCAATGGGTTTCCGAAAGGGCTTTCCACAGCAGATTGTGTTCAAGGGTTGCGCCGTTCAAGCCCTCCCGCCCCGGACGAACGTGGCGCAGGATTGTCGAAGCATGTTGTACGAACGCCGCAGGCGATTCCTTATAGAGGGCATCCAGATATTTTAGAAAAGGTTGCACATCCGATTTGATCTTCTGAAACTCTTCGTTTTGTACCTTTTTCTGATAGTTGCGCTTGGCCTCATACTGCTTGTTCTGGATTAACCGATCCGTTTCCAGAAGCGCCAGCGCGGTCAGGCTATCCTGTAATTCGTTGTCGCCGTGTTCGCCAGCGAGTTCCAGCAACCCGGTATAGTAGTTGTTGCCGAGGAAACGCTCGATGAACGGACGCGCAATCGATGGCGAACGGCGATATAACGATTCGGCAAGTCTGGACGACAGCGTACCCGGTGCGGCTCCCGACGGTGTGAGCATCGTCAACTGGATTGCAAATTCCTCGTCGCTGAGAGTTGAATCCAGTATTTTTTCTAACTCTTCCGTCCACGCCAGAGAATCCCGACGTGCAAAGATATAACGCCGATATAAAGCAGGGTCAGCGATCTCCTTCACGGTTGCCGTATCGGGCAAATGAAGCTGCTGCCAATAGGTGTTTTCCAGATAGTTGACCATCGCGGGTATCATCGCTTCGCCATAGCGTTTCAGGAGGGTGGTCAAAAACTCCTTCTGTTTGACGTGAAATACGCCCTCGACATTGATCTTTTTGGCTTGTGCGTCGAGTTCTTCCCACGACAGGTCTTGCTTCACCAGCTTCCGAATTTCGGCATCAATGTCCTTTTCGGAAGTCTTCGGAGGCTTGAGCAGGTTTAGCAATTCGGTGTCTTTGTTCTGCTTCGCCAGATTTTCAAGCCGATTATACTTGTGATGATCAGACCACCAGCGTGTCTGGCTTCCCAAATGTTCTATGATATAGGGGCGAAATTCCGTCGCATTGCGCGCATACAGTTTTTCTGCAATTTCATCCGAAAGGTTCTGCCATCGGGAGGTGCGACGCTGCAACAGGGTAAGAAGCTCCTGATCGTCCCGGACAGTATCGATCAGCGCGTTGATCTGTGCATCCCAATCCTTGCCCCAATAGATACGCGGAAAAAGCTGTTCAAAGAGATCATATTGTTTGTTCGCCTCGAAACGGCGCAGGAGTTCTTTGGAGACTTCATCGTTTGCCCGTGTCAGGTAACGCGCGACAAACCTGCCGAAAAAATCGGGACTCTTGTCATAGAGGCGTATCGCCCACACCTTCGCCTGATTTCCAAATTCAAAGGGTTGACGCCGGGCAATTGCCTGTAACTCCTTGAGGAGTTCACCCCGATCAATATCCAGTTCAAACAGCGCGTTCAGACGTTCGGGAGATGTCCAGTCAATATAGTTTTCAAAGAATGGCATTACGGCGTCACCATATTTCGTCAGGAATTTGTGCATGATTCCCGGCGAAATTTTGTGTACATCGGTGGGTTTGCGCTTGTCGATTTCTTCGAGGATGCGCTCTGGCGGCAGGTCGCGCGCAAAGAGCTTTTCCATTTCGGAGTCCCATGTTTCCTGCGTTGCCACGCGCCGGAAAACACGGATATAGAACTCATCATCGCCGGCGTCCTGTATCGCTTGCAGCAGTTGGCTATAACCGCCTGCCTCGGCATTTACCAGATAGCGCCAGACATATTCCCGCCATATATCCGGTTTGTAGCTGTAGAGTTTTGCGGCGTTGTCATCATCAATGAAAATTTTGTAGACCCATGTCCCGGATCGTCGCACATCCAGGCGATCCATTTCCAGCGCAAGAGTGGTTGGTGTCAAATCTCGACGCGCAAGAACTTCGCGCACATCGGCATTCCAATAGCCGCGATCATCCAGCGTGGCAGCCATTTTCCTGAATAAGTCGCGGTGTCCGTCGCGCCGCGCCCGGTCTGCCAATTCGCGGATACATTTGAAATCCCGATTCGAGCCATAGCCGATGTTGTCCCAGATAAAGCTGCCGAAGTAGGCGGCATCGCGGGCATAGAGCAGCTTTGCCCAGATGGAGAATTGCCGGACAAATTGCGACCAGTTTTTGCCTTGAATTTTCCGTATTTCTGCCAGCAATTGCTGGTTGTCGGGGGTGGAAGCAATTGCTTCTTCAATCAGCGCCCGGAATCGCCAGTTTACAAAATAGTTCAGATATTCCAACGCTTCCTCCCCATACTTCTTGATCAATTTCTCTTGCAGTGGGAGTGAGAGTTCCGCTTCTTCCCGTTCGGAATGAATCCCGACCAGGCGAGTAGAGGCCGCATGTCCTTTTGTACGCGGTTCTATTTCTTTGATCAGCTTTTCAACTTCGGCTTCCCATTCTTCCTGTGTTGCGTAGCGTCGAAACAACTGCGAAAGAAAACTTGAATTAGGTTCCAATTCGCTGACCGCCGCTCGAAAAAGAGGCAAATTATTTTTGGGCGGGATTCGCATCATATAGTCGTAGCTTTTATTGATGGTCAGCCATATGAAGATATAGCTCCTGTCTTTATAAAAGCGCCGATACCATTTGGTGAGCAATTCGTCGCTTATTTCGCCTGCGAAGATATACCGCCACTGAATGCCGAGGATCACACTATCTATATCTTTTGCATCCTCAATCAGTTTTTTCAGGTCGGCTTGCCAGCGTTCCGGGCTTCCGATCACGGCATACAAATATTGGAATAAAGACTGTTCGTCGTCAGCTTCGGCTTCTGCAAGGATAGTCTCAAGGTCGGTATTGGCTTGTGCCGCCAGTGCCTCTAGTCGGGATTTGAGATCAGACTCACCATGATGAGCAATCAGAAAGTTATAAATTGGTTGGTGTTGTTCGCGCATGGAAAACTTTATAGCACAAAATTTCTTTTCGCACAACCAATCTGTCAACGTTTAGATTCTGTTTATAGTAATTACTGCTCAAATGTGCTATACTAAGGCTCTGATCGTCCTTTAAACTTGCAAAAGGTGTATCAGATGCCCCTTCCCCGTGCTGTGACTGTTGATGGCCCCGCAGGATCAGGAAAAAGCACCGTTTGTTTCGCTGTTGCCCGCGATCTCCACTATCTTTTTGTAGATACGGGCGCATTCTACAGGATGATCACACTGGCGGCTGTGAACGCTGGTTGTGCCGACGCCGACGAAGCGCACATCATCACGCTCGCCCACAAAATCCATATGGATTTATCATCCGACCTCGATGCCGATGATCGGCAATATACGGCGCTGCTCGATGGGCGCGACGTGACCCACGAAATTCGCACTACCCGTGTCGAAGCCAATGTCTCGCGGATTTCGGCAATGCCGACCATTCGCGCGCATGTGAATGAGTTGCAGCGCCTTGTGGGTCTGCGCGGCAATGTCATCATGGCCGGGCGCGACATTGGTACAGTCGTCTTACCCGATGCCGACCTCAAGATTTATCTGGATGCCACGCCCGAAGCACGCGGCGAACGGCGCTATCAACAATTGATCGCCTCTGGACGCAAAGCCGAATTGAACACCGTGATTGAAGAACTGCGTGCGCGCGACAAGCTGGATAGCAACCGCGCGACTGCCCCTCTGCGCCGCGCCCCGGATGCGGTCTATATCGACAGCAGCGAACTCGATGAGAGCGCTGTCGTTGAGCAAATCAAACGCCTGATCGTGGAATGGAAGCAACCTGCCCCTCAGCAAGTCGAGACATAATCCATGACGATTCTGTGGCTGGTCGGCGCGTGGTTAACGGGGGTTGGGCTGGCGCTCACCTATGGTCGGTCAGAACTCGCCACTGGTTTACTCTTTCTGGCCGCGTTAGGGTTCGTTGGCTGGATAATCACACGGAAACAACCGCGATGGCGTCTCGTTTTTGCTTGCGGGATGTTCGCGGCATTGGGGGGATGGCGGGCGCTGGTTTATCCCAACACCCCCGCACCGGATCAGATCGGTGCGTACAACGATCACGGCACGATTGAATTTATCGGGGTAGTCGATGATTATCCCGATATTCGTGATAACGCGATCAACCTGCGGATTGCTGCACAGTCCTTGCGAGAAAACGGCAAAACGATTCCCATCACCGGCACGATATTGATTCAGGTAGATCGCTTCGCGTCCTATCGCTATGGGGATCAACTGGAAATCAAAGGCGCACCGCTAACGCCTGCCCGCTTCGATACTTTTTCCTATCGGGATTATCTGGCGCGGACAGGCGTCTATTCCGTCATGTATCGCCCTCTGGTGCGGTTAGTTGCCCATGATCAAGGTAACCCGATCATGGCAGCATCGTTCAATCTACGCGAACGGCTCTATCATCAATTCAACCAATGGCTGCCTGCGCCACAATCCGCATTGTTCAACGGCATTCTGCTTGGCCTGGATAACGACCTGCCACAGGACATCAAACAGGCATTTCAGGATACTGGAACGTCACACATCATCGCTATTTCTGGTGCAAATGTAGCGGTGGTGGCGGGAATGCTCCTCGGCTTGTTTGGACGAATACGCCAAAAGTGGCTTTCCACATTGTTGATCGTGGTTGGGATCGGATGGTATGCGTGTTTCGTCGGCACGAGTGCATCGGTGGTACGTGCGGCATTTGCTGTCAGCTTGACGATGGTAGCAGAGAATACGGGGCGAAAAAGTTGGGGGTTGGCATCACTTGCCTTTACGGTGCTTATCCAAACAGCTATCAATCCATTGTTGATTGCAGATGGCAGTTTGATCCTCAGTTCGTTGGGGACGCTCGGTATTCTACTTTATCTGCCAACCTTGCAAAAGTTGTCGGAAAACTTAACCAAAAAAATCAAAAATCCAGTGATCAACGTCGGCTTGACCACAATCCTGGAAGCTGTTCTGACGACAGTTGCCGCCCAAGCCGTAGTTACTCCCGCCATATTGTTTTTATTTGAACGCAATTCGAGTGTTGCCCTTCTGGTCAATGCGCTGATCGTTCCAGCACAAGGCCCACTGATGGGATTAGGCGTGATTGCGGCAGCATTGAGTTTGATTTTTCCTCCACTTGGGCAGTTGGTTGCGTGGGTAGCCATGATTCCTGTGAGTTACACGTTGTGGATAGTACGCTGGATCGGGAGTTGGTCAGGTATTGCCTCGCCGATTCAGATTACGCCGGGAATAATTGCAACCTATTACGTGGTTTTGTTTGGCGCGACTTGGTATTTCAATCAACCGCCAGAGAAGCGCAAACGAAAAATCCGATGGGAGAGATATTTATCATTTTCCGTCGTTGGGACAAGTGCCGCAGCTATCGCGGTTCTGGTCTGGGCAATCGTATTTTCGCGCCCTGACGGTAAATTGCATGTCTGGTTTCTGGATGTGGGTGACGAGGATGCAGCGCTGATTCAAACGCCCGGTGGTGCCACCATCCTGATCGATGGTGGCGAGAATCCATCGCGCCTGCGTACCGCCATCGGGGATCGATTACCGTTCTATCAACAACGGCTTGACTTGCACATTCTCACGGAAACACGCCGCTCCAGCCTTGCGGCAATCGTTCCGCTTCTGGATCGCTATAGCATTCAAATGGCTGTTTCGGGGGCGATTCCTGGTGGAAGCAATGTGCTGTCGGCCTATCGCCAGAATTTTCACGGCGAATGGTTGTTCGTACAGGATGAGCAGATGATTACCATTGGTGATGGACTCAGCCTCCAATGGTTCAACCTTGCCGAAGACGCGCCACTGGCAATCCTGCTAACCTACAAAGATTCCCGTTTCCTCTTCGCGCCGAACCTTTCCGCCGAACAACTGAACACCTTGAATGCCCGCAACCTCTCTGCGACGGTAGTCCAGCTTTCGCCACACGCTCAGGATAAGTTTTCTTCGACTATGCTGCAAGCGCTCTCGCCCCAACTGCTCGTGATGACAACCGAGGGTGGAACCCGCTATCCATCAGCAGGATCGGAACTATTGGATTATTTCAAGACTGTTCCAGTCTATCGAACAGGGGAACGTGGCGCGATACATTTGGCGACAGACGGTTATACTTTGTCTATTCAGGCAGCACGCTAACAGGTAGAATAAATATTGTATTTATTCGGAGCAACTTATCGTGGCTGTCCCTTATTGTTATTTATGCGATAGCAAACCCGCCGATAAACAACGTTTTGGTACAACAGGTCTTGCCGAAGGGGATTACTGTCCGGCGTGCTATCGCCCAGTCTGCAAATTTCATATGGGGCGTGTCCGCTGGAAGTGGCGCGAATCCAGGCAGGTTGATACTGGTTTTGTATGTATGGAATGCAAAAATACCTATCGTCACCGCGAGATTGACCCCGCCCGCCGGGATTGGATCAGCTAGCCGCTGGACTTGACTGGCTCTATTTGCCCCGTTTTTCCCGTTGTATCATTCGATCACTTTTCCAGATGAAAGAAACTGAATATGTCGATTGTCAACGGGTTGGGTCGCAAAATGGAGATTGATCCGAATATCCAGATGGATACACAGGACGCCGTAACACTCAAGCGCGGACTGGCGCAGATGCTCAAGGGTGGCGTGATCATGGATGTGGTGACGCCCGATCAGGCAAAAATTGCCGAAGATGCGGGTGCGTGTGCAGTGATGGCATTGGAGCGCGTCCCGGCAGACATCCGCAAACAAGGTGGCGTTGCCCGGATGAGCGACCCGGATATGATTGAGGGAATCATCGGTGCGGTTTCGATCCCGGTGATGGCGAAGTGTCGCATCGGTCATTTTGTCGAAGCGCAGATTTTGCAGGAACTTGGCGTCGACTATGTTGATGAAAGCGAAGTCCTGACCCCCGCCGACGAAGGCCACCACGTCAATAAGCATAATTTCAAAGTGCCATTTGTCTGTGGTGCGCGTAACCTCGGTGAGGCGCTCCGGCGCATCAATGAAGGTGCGGCGATGATCCGCACAAAGGGCGAAGCTGGAACGGGCGATGTGGTCGAAGCGGTGCGGCATGGTCGGCAGGTGCTTGGCGAAATTCGCCGCCTGCAAAGCATGGATGAGGCAGAACTATTCACCTATGCGAAGGAAATCCAGGCTCCCTACGATCTGATTGTGGAAACGGCGCGTCTGGGACGATTGCCTGTGGTGAACTTTGCGGCGGGCGGTGTGGCGACACCAGCAGACGCTGCATTGATGATGCAGCTTGGCGTTGATGGCGTGTTTGTTGGCTCTGGCATCTTCAAGAGCGGTGATCCAGCCAAGCGCGCGGCGGCTATCGTCAAAGCGGTGACACATTACAACGACCCGAAGATTCTGGTCGAAGTCAGCCGTAATCTCGGTGAGGCGATGGTCGGGATTAACGTCTCCTCGCTGCCGGAAAGCGAACGGCTGGCAGGGCGCGGCTGGTAGGTCTAAAAATCGGTGGGATTCCAGTTCCCGGCGCTGAAGCACCGGGCTAAACTCAAAGATATGACAATGATCCAGGAAGTAATCCACGCTTGCCAGCACCGATAACGGCTGTGCGTTCGATAGAAATGCGCACTTACAATTCTATCTTTGAGTTTAGCCCTCGGCTTTAGCCGGGGGTTAGATTGGGAAGGTAGAACCGGGAGTAGCCTTTTTCGACAATCGTTTAATCACGTGAGCCGGGAGTAGAATAAATGCTTCCGGCTTTTTATTGACTGGAAATAAATCTATATGACCTATGAAAAGACTGCCCGTCTCTACGACAAAATTTATAGCTACAAGGATTACAACGCCGAAGCGCAACAACTCCACGAGATGATCACAGCGCACGCCACACGACCCTATCATACCTTACTCGACGTTGGTTGCGGGACGGGCGCGCACCTCAAACCGTTGCAAGCATGGTATCAATGCGCCGGGGTGGATTATTCCGAAGAAATGATCGCTGTCGCCTGCGAAAAATTGCCCGAACTGCCACTCACCGCCGGAGATATGCGCACTTTTGAACTGGGTCAGACTTTCGATGTGGTGATCTGTTTGTTCAGCGCGATTGGGTATATGCAAACGATAGATGACCTGAATACCGCCGTCGCAAACATGGCGCGGCACATTGCGCCTGGTGGTCTGCTCATTTTCGAGGGATGGTTTCCACCCGGCGGGTTTAATCCCGGCCACATGAGTCTGCTCACCATTGACGAGCCGAATTTCAAACTGGCACGCACCAATCGTAATGTTGTACGTGGACGGCTCTCGATCATGGAAATGCACATTCTGGTCAACGCCCCTGAAGGAATCGAATATCTGATTGAAGTGCATGAAATGGGGCTATTCTCGAAAGCCGAATATGTGGAGGCGATGACGCGAGTTGGGTTACAAGCTGATGTAGACCCCAATGGGCTGATTGGGCGCGGTTTGTATTTTGGGAGTAAATAAAAGACCCGGCGCTGAAAGGCTTGTCCGCAAAGTATCTGGAGCGTAAATCATCCCACTTGACCCTACCCTCAATCCCTCCCCGCTGGCGAGGAGGGACTTCCAAACCCGCGCGAGATAGCTCCCTTTCCCTGCTTGCGGGGAAAGGGCGGGGGATAGGGGTCAATCACTGCATTTTTTGTTTGCGGACAACCCTTGAAGCCCCGCGTCTGATGCTTGTCTATTTTCCCGGCTCGGTGGGGACAACGGATGCCCCATAGACATCCCCACGCACCCACAAGACTATCCGTAGTTGTGTGCCACTCGGTTTGTCGCGTGTGTTGCGCTCGTAGAGCCAGCCAAGTATATCCCAATACTGGATCGATGACCGATCAAAGTCATAGCGCACCGGGTAATCCGTCCCGACGTATGCCGCGCCCAGTTTGGGCTTCTCTTCCTTTATATCCACTGTGGTGCGCGGCAGCAGGATCGCGGGGCCATTGAACGTCGGATTGACGTTATCAATGAACGTGATATTTTTGAAGTTGCGCAGTACCCACGCCACTGCACCATCATCGTCCCATTGTACGCTCACGGGCATGTCATAGGGCGTCCCGACGACACGCAGCGACACCTCTTTCAGATCATTTTCCAGGCGAGCAAGGTTCGGGGCAGTTGGGGCTGGACGCCAGGGTTCACGGGGATCGT
>CAYSOC010000175.1:0-13875 GCA_964432445.1 uncultured Anaerolineaceae bacterium | reverse complement strand
GCCGACCACAGGCTGCTGTCGCTGTTGCCATCGCTGATGTTTTTCCCGGTGGCCTTGTCGGTGATATAGCTGATGCTGCCATCGGTGGTACTGAACGCGGCTTCGTAGTGGGCATTGGTCAGCCTGATCAGATCACCCTGCAACCGGAATTCCATCGCCTTCACCGGGCTAACTGTGTAAAACGAGGACGACCACAGGTTGATCGTAACTAACAGGGCGATCAATGCACGACGCACAAAAAAATTGGGTTTCCGAGAATAATGCAGGTGGATGTTGCTCCGGGAAGCGCTCGGATAAAATCCACAGTATTGCTCTCTCCGCAAACGGTTTACAGGCAATTGACCCCACCCTAAATCCCTCCCCGCAGGCGAGGAGGGACTTGCAGACGGGCGTGCATTGGCTCCCTTGCCCTGCCTGCGGGGAAAGGGCGGGGGGTTAGGGGTCAATGAGTTCAAAAACTGTCGGATTTTGAACCGCAAACGGAAAGGGGGCAGGGGTGAGGTCAAAAAATTTAATTTCATCAATATTCTCCTGTGATGGGCAGGACATTGCCCGCCTGATCGAAAATAACAGCGCCGACACCCCACCAGCCCGCTTTCACGTCCGGCTGCGTGAATACGGCGATTTCGTTTTTGCCAGCTTGTAACGAGACACGGTAGTAAGTTGGCTTCGACGGCATCCACGACATGAACAACGGTTGGATCGTCTCGTGCTGGATTGGCTCGATTGCCGTAAGTTGCAGACTGTTGAGATAGGCAGTGTGTTCACCGATGCAATGC
Source organism: uncultured Anaerolineaceae bacterium (assembly GCA_964432445.1). GTDB lineage: Bacteria > Chloroflexota > Anaerolineae > Aggregatilineales > UBA2796 > JBBRMW01. Next base: position 13,096 of record CAYSOC010000175.1, on the reverse strand, counting down.
AGGCAGAGGATCGCCTCCTGTGCGACAGGGCTGGACAGATAGGTACTGACGCAGGCTTCCAGCGGCTCCCCATCTGTGATGCGTTGGCGCTCTTTTTCCAGCAGGACAACGCCGAACGCCTGATGAATGTTGAGCATCCCCGCCTGGGTTTGGGCAACATTGTGACGCCGCAGTGATCCGTTTGCCGAGATGATCTGATGTGGCGGGAGTGCCGATTGGTCACGGTTATAAGTGTAGGTCTGCCAGTGCTGCACACCGGGATAGGCGGCGCGACTGCGATACGACTCGGTATATGACTCGTCGCCGTACCAGACCGTAACGGTAGCGCTCCAACGCGCTGTCGTGAAGTTGCCATCATCCGCGAACGGGCTATGCACAATCTGGTGTCCTGTGCGGTTTTCCAGCATGACGGGTGTATGCGTGATACCTTCCGGTGTTTCCAGCGTCCAGACAACTTCCGCAGCGAATGAGTGTGTATTGTCCGGCGGGACAATCACGACTGTGCCGCGACGCTGGCTGGCATCGTCAAACGTATCATAGTCGATGAAATGGGCGAATGGGATGTGTTCGGTAATGGTTTGTGCCGCTGGCTGCGCGGCAATGACCACAACTTCCTGCATCTGATAGCGGCTGACGTTGCCCATATCAACCAGCAGATCGCCGGATTCCTGCGACCAGTTGGCAGAATCCGCACCATTGACCGTTACCCGTTCGGCTTTTGTAACCCCCTTGAAGCGGAGTATGAGCGTGCGTTCAGGCGGTAGCGCCTTGCAATAACCCTGCGCGCCGGCGATATGCACAACGATCTGATTATCGCTGACAAACATCTGGATCGGTGTGATCTCGGAAACACCCTGTTGATAATCTTCGGTGATACCGTCATCTTCATACAGGTTAAATGCACCGTCTGCATTCGGGAAAAGTTCCAGCATCAGTGGTGTATTTTCCAGATCGCGGGTACGCATCAGACCGGGCGCAGTCGGGATAATCGCGCCAGCCTTCACAAACATCGGGATACGATTCAAGTCACCCTGCAACCGTACCCATTGTGGGCCAGTGAACGTTTCCTGTGTTGTATATTCGATCCAGTCGCCTTCGGGAATCCAGACATCGAAGGTCGCCAGCTTTGTTTCAGGATCAACCGGGCTGGTGATGGGCGCGACGAACATCTGTGAACCGAAGAAGTATTGATCATGGGCGAGATAGGCATCCTCGGCATTCGGATATTCGTAGTACATCGGCGTGCAGAGCGATAGCCCCTGCTCCGAGCCGGATTGCGCGCTACTGTACAGATAGGGTAGCAGACGATAGCGGAACTGCATCGCGCCCTTTGCCGCCGTGTACACATCCTCGGAAAATCCCCAGGGGCGACGTTCCGCCAGCGGGTCTTTGGTGGAATGCAAACGCAGGCACGGGCTGACCGCGCCGAACTGCACCCAGCGAGCATAGAGTTCGGGATCAGTCGCGCCGAAATGTCCACCAATATCATGACTCCACCAGCCATAGGCAACGTTAGACGCCGTTGCCGTGAAATAGGGCTGGAAGCGCAGTGATTCCCATGTGGCATAGGTATCACCGGAGAAGCCAATCGGATAACGGTGATTACCAAGCCCACCCCAGCGACTATAGAGCATCGGACGACGCCCGCGCCGGGTCGAATCGCGGAAGTGCAGGTGATTCAACCACGCCAGCGGATCGAGATTTTTGATCTCTGTGGCTTCGCCCTGTTGCCAGTCCAGCCACCAGAAATCGACACCCTGATCTTCCAATGGATGGTGCAACAACTCGAAATAGTGTTGAATAAACGCTTTATCAGTGCTGGAAAATTGGATTCCTTCGCCAAGTGAAGGATCGCGTCCCATCAATTCCGAGAAACGCGGATAGGCCGCCTCATGCTTCTGGATACCATCGGCGGGATGCAGATTCAGGGTTGTGTATAAGCCCTGTGCATGTACCCATGCCAGGAATTTCTCCGGCTCCGGGAACAGGTTGTTATTCCATGTATAGCCTGTCCAGCCATCCGGGCTATGCCAGTCCATGTCGATTACGAGGACATCCAGCGGGACTTCGTGCGCCTGAAAATCGTTTACCAGCGCCACTAAATCATCGGCATGATAGGCCCAGAAGCGTGACCACCACGCGCCCAGGACATAGCGTGGGATCACCGGAATACGCCCGCCAAAGTGGATATATTCACCGAGCGCGGCTTTGTAGTCGTTTCCGTAGCCGAAGAAATACCAATCCTGAACGTGATCGTCTGGTCTGCCATCGACCCATGTCTGATCCCAACTCCACACAGGCGAACCGCTGTCATCGAAAAGCGCCCAGCCATCACGCGAAAGGATACTTTCCTGTAATTTGGTGGCATCGGCGCATTGATCGAGCGTGCGCGTTGTGCCGCGCAGATTACCCGTATTTTTCATTCCGGGTGTCCAGGTCGTGACCTGGTTATTCAGCCTCACAGTGATGGATAGATTGGCAGCGTTGAATGGCTGACCGTCATCACGATAGCACACAGACAGTGTATCGGTCTCCAATACAAACTGATCGCTGTTTTGCTGGTGCGTAAACTTGGGAGTCTCGCCAAAGCGATTCGGAAAGGCAAAGGTTGCCCGATCTTCAAAGACACTCGATGGTGACCATTCGAGCCGGATCAGCCGGGAGGTCAGAACGGTAAACCGCGCCCTCCCGCTTTGTACGATACTGCCGGGGTTGGCTGTTGGAACCCCCTGCAATTTGAGGCGCTCGAACAGTTGATCGGTTGCCATGTGATTAAAAGTCCATTTCTGAATGACTCAAAGAAATTACTGAAACGTTACAATTATTTCCATTATAGACTCCGATTTTTTCTACGTCAACCATCCTCATTGTGATACTTTTAACAACTTTAAGGACTAAAAATGATTAGTTTTCACTAATTTTTGCCAAAATGCTTGACAGGATTTTCGTACAATGGTATCGTATTTTGAAACGTTTCAAAGAAGACGTTATAAAAACACTTTAGGGTGAGGAGGGAAGTTATCGGGTAGCGCGAAAAGACGTTTTTGGAACAGCGATTGTGTATGTAATTCACTGAAGAAATTTTGCTTAGGGAGAAACAGTTATGAAGACCATCATGCGTTTTGCAATGATCGCCTGTGTCATTGCACTACTTGGCGTTAGCCTTCGTTCCACCCATGCCGCCGAAACGCTGCCCGCTGCGATCAAGATGCCCGAAAAGATTGCCGAAGGCCGTCCGGTGACGTTCACGATCACCAACATGCCCGCCGAAACCGACACTATCGCCCGCAAGCAGTGGACAGAGCGTATTGCGCGCTTCCAGAAGATGTATCCGAACGTCACCGTTCAGGGTACAGAATACAGCTATGACCCACAGACCTTCCCGGCCATGATCGCCGCGAAGCAGGTTCCGACGATGTTCTCCGTCTATCTGACCGACCCACAGAAATATATCGACACGGGCGTCGCCGCAGACATCACCTCGATCATTGATGCAAACAAGCTGCGCGACGTATTCAACGGCGACATTTTGCGCCTCGTCACGAAAGACAACAAAGTCTATGGTCTGCCCTGGAACGCCTATGCGATGGGGCTTGGCTATAACATCAAGATGCTCAAAGATGCAGGCTACGACAAGGCTCCTGCAACATGGGATGAACTGCGCGCGATGGCGAAGAAGCTGACCAGGCGTGATGCTGGCGTTGCAGGCTTCACCCTGATTAGCGATGCAGGCCCGGCGACAGGCTGGCACTTCACCGTTGTTAGCTACACCTTCGGCGCGAAGCCGAGTGAACTGATCGCCAAAGGCGCAGATGGCAAGTACACTGCTGGATTCGGTGCAGGCCCCGCAGTTGACGCACTCAGCCTGATCAAGGAACTCCGCTGGACAGATGATGTCCTCCCACGTGAAAACTTCGACTGGGGTGGAAACGGTACAGCACTGGCGACAGGCAAGGCAGCGATGGCACTGATGGCTGGTGATCAGTACAAGTGGATCAAGAACTCCTTCCCCGAACTGGATATGGCGAACTTCGGTTTCGCGCCTCTCCCGGCTGGACCTGGTGGCGTTGTCTCCCTCATCGGTGGTGACACATACCTCGTGAGCGCTGACGCAACCGCTGATCAGAAGGAAGCTGCCGTCTATTGGGAACTGTGGCGTCTGTTCGACCCGACAGAAGTTCAGTCCGACCTGGAACGCCAGAAGGCCGAAAAGAACGCGGCTATCGGCGGCCCGGAACTCCCGATGTATGTTGGTGACTACCAGACCAAACGCTTCAACTTCGCCAAGACCTACTTTACACTGCCCTATGAAAACTATTCCGCGTTCCTCGATGCAATCACATCTGGCAAGGCCAAGCTCCAGGTTGAGCCGAACCCAGCCGCGCAGGAATATTATCAGGCAGTTGCCTCGGTTGTAAGCTCCGTCCTCACGGACAAAGCCGCCGACCCCGCCAAGAGTCTCGCCGATGCCGCCAGGACCTTCCAGACCACACAACTGGATCGTCTCGCCGCAGCCAGGTAATTAGACTGTCAGGGCAGTGTTGCTGTATGGGGGACACTGCCCCGGTTCGATAAAACTCACCAAACCCGCAGCTAAAGCAGCAGGCTAAACTCAAAGACAGGGTTGAAGGTATTGGTCTCCGTTGGCAATTTGGGAAGCCGTCAGAAGATAATCAAAGGTCAATTACTTCTCAAACATTTGCACACTCTTTGAGTTTAGCCTGGTGCTTCAGCGCCGGGATGATGAAGCTATCGGATTCCTGATCAAAATATTTATTGAAAAACTGTTTTAAACTTTCCACTTTTTGAGATTTTAACAGGAATAAAGGTTACGAGGCTTGCACGCCATGAAAGAAGTTAGCATTCAACCATCACAAGCTCTCCCGATTTCACAGGAGCGGTCAGGCTCTCGCACACGGAAAACACTGCGCTGGCAGGGGCAACTTTCCGCGTGGCTGTTTCTTCTGCCAGCCCTCATCGTCTTTGGCCTCTTTGCCTGGTATCCGATTCTACAAACAGTTATTTTCAGTTTTCAGAATGTCAGTTTGAACGGTGAATCCAAATGGATTGGGTTGAATAACTTCGAACGCATGTTTGCCGACCCCAATTTCAGCATCGCGTGGCAGAATAGTTTTCTGTTTGCGTCTCTCAGCCTTCTGATGGGCTTCTTCGTTCCAATCGTCGTCGCCATCATGGTGAACGAAATGCGCCGCGCCAAAGGATTCTTCCGTCTGGTCTACTTCCTGCCGACGGTAATCCCGATCACCATCACGATCCTGATTTGGCGCTTGCTCTATACGCCCGATAACGGCTATCTAAACTCCGTGCTGGGAACCATTGGTGTTGAGCCGCAGGCATGGCTGCAAAACCCGGCACTGGTCAAACCCGCGATGATCGTCATGCTCACCTGGGCAAATTTCGGAAGCACGGTACTCCTCTACATCGCAGCGTTGCAAGATATTCCCACCGAATGTTACGAAGCTGCCGAAATCGAAGGCGCGAATCCGTTTGAGCGGATCGCCTATGTGACTTTTCCGATGCTCTATCCAACGATGATCATTACCTTCGTGCTGCAAATCATCGCGGTGGTACAAATCTTTACCGAGCCGTTCCTGATGACCGGAGGCGGGCCGGGTACATCTACCGTGACGCGTGTGCTGGTCATTTATCGCCCCGCGTTCCTGAGCAATGATGATGGTCTAGCCTCCGCATGGAGTCTGTCGCTGGTCGCCATTTTGAGTATTTTTTCGGTAATTTATCTGCGCTTCACCAGAAGAGCGGCGTAGTCAGGAATAAACATCATGAACGCATGGGATAGAGGTATTCTGACCAATCTGGAGTTGAGAACTCCATTCGGACGCCGCGTGTACGCGCTATTTTTTGTGGTGTTGCTTTTGCTTTCGCTGACCGTTCTGTTCCCGTTCTTGTTTGCCTTTACCTCTGGATTGAAAACGAGTACGGAAATTTACAGGGGGGGGCTTGCGCTTTTTCCTGCGGAGGCACAGTGGCAAAACTATACCGAAGTGTGGTCAAAGTTCGATTTCCCGAAGCTGTTCCGCAACACGATTTTTATGGTTGTTGGCGCGTTGGCTTGCCAATTGACAGTCATCACTCTGGCGGCGTATAGCCTTGCACGTTTGAAACCCTTCGGTGGGCGTATCGTCATGGCGGGGTTTCTCGTCACGCTGATGATTCCCAGTATTGCGTATATCATCCCGCTATATACCACCATCGTAAAACTCCCGGTTCTGAATATCAGCCTGCTCAATAACTATCTAGGAGTGTGGCTACCATATTCTGCGAATGCCTTTGGCATATTTTTGATGAAAACTTTTTTCGAGAATATTCCAGATGAACTCTATGACGCCGCAAAGGTAGACGGTGCTTCGGCGCTCCGTACCTTCTGGTCGATCACGTTGCCACTTTCGCGCTCGATCCTGATTGTGCTGGTGATTGTCAATTTCCTTGCGCTGTGGAAGGACTTCCTGCTGCCTTATCTGGTACTGCCTAGCCCGGATATGCAGCCGATCACAGTGCGGTTGTACTATATGCTCAATGTGAAATCGCTGCCGTCGCCGCTGAACATACAAATGGCGGCTTCGTTTATGGCACTGCTCCCGCCGCTGATTTTGGCGATTTTGCTACAACGCCACTTGCAACGCGGTCTTTCTACGGGTGCGGTGAAGGGTTAAAATTACCGGGATGCGTCGGATGCAAAACCTGATCCCCGGTGCTAAAGCACCGGGCTAAACTCAAAGAGAAGTATTGAGGGTTTGTTGATTCGATCCTGGTTTTCGTTATGATTCCTCATGCAATCAGGTTAGATTGCTATGAGAGTCAAGTCCAATACGAGAGCGTAACGAAACATCTTTTGAGTTTAGCACGGCTCTTCAGAGCCGTGACGGAAAGAAGGAATCATCAGACGCCTGGTTTAAATTGATAAGGAACGCCTTATGGCAACCCTGAAAGACGTTGCTGAGTATGCCAACGTGCCTATGCTCACTGCCTATGAAGCCCTGACAGGCTCGAAAGATATTGACGAGAAAACCTGTGCATTGGTTCTCGGCGCGGCAGAAACCCTGAATTATCAATTGAATATTACGATTCGGGATGTGGCGGCATATGCAGGCGTTTCTGTAACCACAGTTTCCTATGTGATCAACAACAACCCGTTAATCAAGCCTGTGACGCGCCAGAAGGTACGCAAGGCTATCCACGATCTCGGCTATCATCCGAACATCACGGCGCGTAACCTCAAGGCGAACGAGACGCGCATGATCGGCTATGCGTGGCACGTTGCCGAAGACGCGGTGCGTCGTAACCCGTTGCTTGACCTGTTCCTCTACGAACTGGCGCAATGTGGCGAAGCACAAGGCTATCACATTCTGACCTTCACCCAATCGAGTAGCGACGATGTGCAGGCCTACGAATCGCTGATCAATACCAACCGCGTTGATGGGTTTGTGCTGTCGAACGCCACCTATAACGATGCGCGCATTATACGGTTGATGGAAACCCGCATTCCGTTCGTCGTCTATGGACAGTCCAACAAGGAATGGGATTTTCCCTTTGTAGATGTTGACGGGAAGCGCGGGATTCATCTGGCAGTGGAACACCTGATCTCCAAAGGCCACGAACGAATCGCCCTGATTTCCTATCCAAAAGGCGTCCTTTATGGTGATTCGCGTACCGAAGGCTTCGTGGAGGCGATGCAGGCTGCGAATCTGCCGATTTCCAAATCGTGGGTAACCTATTCGCCCAACACACTTGAACATGCCTTTCAGACCGCGCAAAAAATCCTGTCTGCCAAGCCGCGCCCTACCGCGATTGTCTGCGCCAACGATGTGATGGCATTCGGCGCGAAACGGTTTATCGAATCTATCGGGCTGGAGGTTGGCACAGATGTTGCTATCACAGGCTATGACGACACGCCGGTTGCGGAATTGATCGGGCTGACTTCGGTGCGCCAGCCGATTTCGCTGATCGCCAGCAAGGTGATCGATCTGCTGCTGGCAGAGGTCGGGCGCAAGCGTCCCAACGATTATCAGATCATGCTGGAACCAAGCCTCGTCGTCCGGGAAAGTAGTATCAATCTACGGCGATAAGGGATTATTCTTCAGACTCAAAGATAGGGTTAGAGACGCGATCCTTTATCAGGATTATAATAATCGCTCCACGACCAATTCTTTACCCTGACATTAATTGCCCTTTGAGGTCAGTCTACATGATCGCCATCAAAAGCAAAGGGATTGCTTGCTGATCGTCAATCAGAGCCTATAGCAGATTTCATAATAACTGAGCTATTCATCGAGATTGAGGAAGCCAGCATGAGTGAAAAAGCCAATTGCGTCGCAGGGAGAGATCGTGTCCAGGACAGACGCGAGAGCAGTAACAAGAGCATCGAAGGTTTGAGCGCGAACGCGCCGCGACTTTGAGTTTGGCAAAGGCGTTTTCAATCGGAGAGAAGTCAGGGGAGCAGGGGGTAGAAAAAGCAACCGAATGCCTTTGGCAGCCAGCAGCGCACGCACCGATTTGGATTTATGGGTTGCCAAATTATTGAGTATCACGATGTGACCACGCATCAGCGAAGGGAGCAAGACCTGCCGGACATAGGCTTCAATGACCATCGGCGCGGTCATCCCATCCAGACGCAACCCCGCGAACAGGCTTTGAGGGCTTCCTGTTCATCAAAAGAAAATCCGTGATGAATTTCTACTTCGAGCATGGCTACCTTATGGTCAAATCACCGGGTAGCAGTTCAGCACTCCATTGCGCAAATCTCACAAAATTATTCTTTTTTGCAGATTTCTTGCCGAATTCTTATACCTCTTTTGCCGGAATGGTGTAATCTCTACCTAATAGGGCTGCACTACGAGGAGCAACACAACCCATGATTATTCCTAGCGTTATTGAAACTACCGGGCGCGGCGAGCGTATCTATGACATTTATTCGCTCCTCCTCAAGGAGCGCATCATTTTCGTCGGAACACCAATCAATGACCAGGTTGCCAACCTGATTGTTGCCCAGTTGCTGTTCCTGAATCGCGAAGACCCGGAACGCGAAATCCAGATGTATATCAATAGCCCCGGCGGTGTGATTTATGCTGGTTTGGCTATCTATGACACCATGAAGTTGATCTCTGCCCCGATCATGACCGTTGCCGTTGGCGTGACCGCCAGCTTCGGAACCGTCCTGCTGACCGCTGGTACGAAGGGGCGTCGTTTCGCGCTCCCGAACGCAACCATCCACATGCACCAGCCTCTGGGTGGCGCACAGGGTCAGGCGTCGGACATCGTGATTCAGGCAAAGGAAATTGTCCGTCTGCGCGAAAAGCTGAACCAGATTTTCGTGGATGCGACCAACCAGCCAAAGGAAGTGATCGAGCGCGATACAGACCGCGATTACTATCTGGATGCCGCAGGCGCAGTCAAGTATGGTCTGGTCGATTCCGTACTGGAAGCGAATCAGGCAAGCACGCTCACTCAGGGCTAATTTCCCCCTTTCATCCGTCTACCCCCGCAAGCAAGGAAAAGGCGCTAATGCCGATGGGTTTGAAAGTCCCTCCTCGCTGGCGGGGAGGGATTTAGGGTGGGGTCAGTACACTATCCACGTTTACAAAATTCCCGAATGGGTAAGACAGACTCGATAGCCGCTATCAGTTATGATATGATGTGTATCTACTACACACTTTATGTTCGTGTGGCTTTCGGAGAGTGAATAAAAATGACATCCCCTGTAACTTCTGCGAACGACAAGCGCGTTCCTGTTACCGTATTGACTGGCTTCCTCGGCTCTGGCAAGACAACACTGCTCAATCGCATCCTGACCGAACAGCATGGCAAGCGCATCGCCGTTATTGAAAACGAATTTGGCGAAATCGGCGTTGACCAGGATTTGGTGATTGGCGCAGAAGAAGAAATCTTCGAGATGAACAACGGTTGTATCTGCTGCACCGTGCGCGGCGATTTGATCCGCATTCTCGGCAACCTGATGAAGCGCAAGGATAAATTCGATTACATCATGATCGAAACGACGGGTTTGGCTGATCCCGGCCCGGTGGCGCAAACGTTCTTTGTCGATGATGAACTTTCCGCGAAGGCGCGTCTGGATGGCATCGTGACATTGGTCGATGCCAAGCACATCTGGCAGCACATTGATGATAGCGAAGAGGCACAGGAACAGGTTGCCTTTGCGGATGTCATCATCCTGAACAAGACCGATTTGGTTACGCCGGATGAACTCAATCAATTGGAAACGCGCATCAAGTCGATCAATGCTGCTGCGAAGGTCTATCGTGCGGAGAATGCCCAAATCGCCATTGATAAGGTGTTGAACGTTGGCGGCTTCGACCTCAACCGTGCCAGCGAAGTTGATCCAAAGTTCCTTGACCCGGATCATCCGTTTGAATATGCAGGCGTGTATCAGCTTGAAGCGGGCAGCTATGACTGGATCGTTGGTAAGGTTGCTGAAGATCATCTGCCAGTTGTTGTGTTGCCGCTGACCGAAGCCTCTGCGGATGCTCTGGAATCGGTACTCAAAACTGCCGTTGTCACCTTCTCCGATGATGAAGTTCACCTCGAACAAAATGGCGTAATCCCTGCTGATGGCAAACTCGTTGCCCTTGAATTGGAAGAAGGTCCTGGCAAGTGGACATTGAACATCGACAAGGCTGGCGCATATGCCATCTTCACCGAACACCACGCCGAGGAATTTGAAGCAGGTCTGAACGGCAAAAACGGCTTGCAGAAGCCCGTTCTGGAACGTGAATTCCACCACAGCCACAGCCACGATGAAGAAGTCGCCTCGGTTGGTATTGAAATGTCCGGCGACGTTGATATTGCCAAATTGAACGCATGGCTTGGCGAACTGCTCCAGAAGCAGGGACCGAACATCTACCGTATGAAGGGCGTCCTGAGCATCAAGGGCGAGGATCAGCGCTTCGTGTTCCAGGGCGTGCATATGATGTTCGATGGTCGCCCGGATCGGGAATGGAAGAAAGACGAGCCGCGCAAGAACAAGATGATTTTCATCGGGCGCGATCTGGATCGTGCCGCGCTCAACGAGAGTTTCCGTAAATGCCTGGCCTGATAACACCGATGGGGAGCCGTCCGCGCAAGCTGTCACAGCGCTGGACGGGCCAACTTGACGATAATGTGATTATGCTTGCCTGGTCGCCCGATGGTCAAATGCTGGCGGCGGCAAGCGTCAGCGGTGCGATCACCCTGTTCGATTTCAAGACAGGCGCGACGAAACACACGCTCAAGGGGCATAGCTTCGGGACAACCTCGATTGCCTTCAACCACGATGGCAAATATCTCGCCAGTGCCGGTCAGGATGGCAAAGCGCGCGTCTGGAACATTGCTGATGGTAACGAAGTGTTGGCAGTGCAAGGCGGCGCGGGTTGGGTGGAGCATGTCACCTGGTCGCCTGTGCGCGATCTGTTTGCGACTGCCGCCGGGAAGAAACTTCGCCTGTGGAATATGGAAGGCCAGATGGTGCGCGAATATCCAGCGCACCCGGCAACCATCGCCGCCATGTCGTGGAAACCCGGCACGGAAGAACTGACCACAGCGGCCTACAACACCGTCACGATCTGGTCACTGGATACCGATACGCCGATCAAACAGTTCTCGTGGCAAGGCGCATCGCTGGTGTTGTCGTGGTCGCCAGATGGGAACTACATCGCCACAGGTGAGCAGGATTCAACCGTGCATTTCTGGTATTCCAAAACCGGGAAAGACTTGCAAATGTGGGGCTATCCGCTGAAGGTCAAGGAATTGTCGTGGGATCGCGGTTCGCGCTATCTGGCGACAGGTGGCGGGCCAATCGTGACTATCTGGGATTGTTCCGGCAAGGGGCCAGCAGGCACAACGCCGATTCAACTCAAGGCGCACGAGGAAGCGATCACTGCGCTGGCATACCAGAAAAAAGGCGATCTGTTGGCGAGTGGTGGCGCAGATGGAAAAATCATCCTCTGGCAACCTGCGAAGAATGATCGCCCGGTGGCACGCGGCGCAATCGATCAACCCATCTCACAGGCAGTCTGGTCGCCAGATGATCAATGGCTGGCGATTGGCGGCGAAAGCGGCCTGATCAAGATGCTGACTTTGCAGGAATAACTGCGCGCCCTCCTCATTTTCATAATTGCTGAAGCCTCATAGAAACAATATGGGGCTTTTCCTTGCCGACATTCGCGCTGATAAGGTTTTTGCAAAAGTCAGAACCATTGATGCAGCGCGGAGCTTGATGAACGACTATATTGCAGAAACACAGACTGACCGTGCCATTCTGCGCATCGGGCGTGAAGTGATCGTCGTGGCTGATCATACGAAATGTGAGCGAACCGCTACCGTACTTCCAGCGCCGCCAACCGTGATGCAAATTCTGGTAACAATCTGCCGATTGGTCAGTTGTTGGCTTTTGAGCGGGCTATCAGCCGGGGGCTGGACCCGGATCATCCCGGAAATCTTGATCATGTAGTCCAGTTGCATGATCTGACCTGAGCAGTTTCCATAGATTCCCCAGTCCCGGCACTGAAGCCGGGGGTTGCTGTAGCCAATGAGGAAAATTTTTCCATACATGCCCGTTGGCTGCGAATCAATTGACCCTTCCTGGTTGTATAAAAACTCTTTTCATGCTACGATGTCCACTATCGTACATTTAGACAGAAAGGAGATTGAGAAAATTGCCCGCTACCAGACTCACCATACTACAGGTATGCCTGTATTCCACCATATCGGGGCATCAATCAGTCTGATAGTCTTGACTTTCCCTCTTTTCTGATCCCCATCTGACCAAACAAGCGTGCCTGACGACCTCCTGATGTGAGGCGATGGTATTGCGCTGTCTGGTGAACCCCTTCACGATAACTGCCCTGCTGTTGCCTCTGAGCATTTATTCAATCAAAGGTACAGTTTGAGGAGAAACTTCGTGAATTTTCGTGCCAGAAAGTTCTTGTCATATTACAAACCCTATTTGGGATTGCTGCTTGCAGATATGGCCTGTGCATTTGTCATATCCATCATTGCGCTGATCCTGCCCTTGTGTGCCAGATACATCACCAAAAATGTATTTGAAGGAAATATGTCCGACGCG
>CAYSOC010000174.1:0-14277 GCA_964432445.1 uncultured Anaerolineaceae bacterium | reverse complement strand
CCCGCTTCGACAGACGATCATGGTGGAAATGATGACAAGTCGGGAAAAGATTCCTGAAAACATAACAACCAGGGCAATTTAAAAAACTCACCGAAACTTTTTTCGAGAAACCCTATCGTTATCTTCAGAATATGGAGAATGACGATGCCCGTTGTATCGAAAGAAGCAAAAAAATCCACTCCCGGCGCTACATTGAACCCGTCGCGCAAGTTTGTTGTACGCTTGAGCATCGCAACCGGGGCAACACTATCGACTCTGATAGGCGCTCAAACACTGGCGTTGATGGATGTGCCTAAAACCGCATCTGTGCCGACTGCGCCGTCTGTGCAGGCGTCTGCCACGACAGCAACCGCGCCGAATGCAGCGCCGCAAATCGTGATTGTTCGTAATGCTGGCTCACCTGTTGCGCCAGTTACCGCGATTCCGCGCCGTGTTGTTCAACCGCCGCCACCTGCGCCAGAAGCCGACATCGCGCCTGCACCGGTACAGCCCGAACCCGTCAGCCAATCGAGCCGTTGAAGCATATGCCGAACTATACCGTTCAATTCCGCGCGATGGGCTGCCATATCCAGGCATGGCTAAATGTCTCTGATGCTGGACACGCCGCAATTTTGCAGAGTGTGCCGCGCTGGTTTGAACACTGGGAAACTATCTTTTCGCGCTTCCGGCCACAGAGCGAGCTTTCCTGTCTGAACCAATCCGCAGGGGCATGGGTCGCTGTCTCGCCATCTCTGCTACAGGTTATTCAGTTTGCGCGCCGCGCCGCTGAATTGACCAATGGCCTTTTCAACCCCCTGGTTTTGAACGCTCTCGAATCGGCTGGCTATGACCGCCCCTTCGATGTGATGCCTGAACAGAGCGCACTTCCTGCATCATCGGGAAAACCTGTACCTTCTCCCAATCTGATTGAAATCCAGACCAAATCCCGGCATGTTCGGCTACCACCGGGCGCGCGGCTGGATTTGGGTGGAATTGCCAAAGGATGGGCAGCGGAACAGGCCGCCATTGCGCTCGGAATGACAGGCGCGGCAATGGTCGATGCTGGTGGCGATATGGTTGCGCGCGGCTCCCCGGATGACTCCGGTGGCTGGATCGTTCAAGTGCCAGTACCAGAAGCCGCTTATCTCTATCGTATTTCGTTAAAAAACTGCGCCATTGCCACCAGTGGCACAGATTATCGACGCTGGGAACGGGCTGGAACGATGCAGCATCACATCATCGATCCGCGCACCGGCGCACCCGCCCAAACGGAAATTGTGCAAGCCAGCGTTATCGCACCGGATATGCTTCACGCCGAAGTCTGGGCGAAAGCAGCACTCATCAGCGGCAATCAGCCGCCCTATTCATCCCTGCTCGTTCATAAGTCGGGCAATATCCAGAAAAACGGAATCTTTGAGGAAGGAATCTACCATGTTCAAGCCTAATACACGCGCCTTGCTTGTCCTGTTCATCGTGACATTGTTCTCCCTTGCGCTGGTGACGCCCGGATTGGCGCAAAACGCCGCGCCTCCTATTGTACTGGATGATGCTACCCCAAGCATCGACGCTGTGATTACCCCCGCAAATGGCGCGGTTGGCGTCGTCATGCTGGAACTGGAGGGAGTGCAGGTACGGCTGACTACCGCAACCAATGTGGATATTCTCAGTATTGCCGATGCGCGGGTTCAATCCTTCGCTTTCCAGTTCGCAAATGGCGCAGCACCGCACATCCTGCGGATTGAGCGCCTGCCCGGTATCCGTACCGGACGGGTCAACATCCTGCCACAATCGGCGCTCCCGGTAGCAATTGCGCCGGGCAACACGACGCCAATCACCACGCTTTCTAATGCGACAAGTGGTGTCGTGACTGCCGCGCCTGCCACATCACTTCCCGTTGTGGCGTCTGCTGGCGCAAATCTGTTCAGCGCACAGGTCACAAAGGAAAGCACGATTCAACTGGTGGATAATGCGGGCGGGACGCTGTTCACAATGCAAGCTGGAACAGGCATACAGGCAATCGCGGCGCGCCTTGCTCCGGGCTTGTATCTTGCCAATATCAGCAACAAGGACGCGACTGCAAGAAACGATATTGCTGTTGCGCTCTCCAATGCCCCGGAGTCAGCGCTGGGAACAGCCGCACCAACAGGCACAGGAACGCAGATCGCCATCAGCACGCGCCGTCCAACACCACGCGGCGCTACGGCAACGCCACGTCCGCGCGTCACTGCACGCCCAACGGACGATCATGGGGATGACGATCATGGCGGACACGGCGGGGATGATGGCGGCGATCACGACAACGGAGATGATCACGGTGGGCATGGGGGCGGAGACGACTAGAGCGAAACACCGTTACTGAAACTTCGGATATAGCCCGGTGCTTCAAGACTTATCCAGGAATTGACCCCACCCTGAATCCCTCCCCGCCAGCGAGGAGGGACTTCCAAACCGCTCATTGACTCCCTTTCCCTGCCAGCGGGGAAAGGGTTGGGAATAGGGGTTAATTTACCAACGAACCCGCTTTCTATTTGTGGACGCTGCTTTCAGCGCCGGCTGTCAAAAGTCAATCTCAAACAAAAAGGTAGATCATGATCTGGTTTCTAATTCGCTCTTCCGGGTTGACCGCCTATGCCCTTCTGGGCGCGAGTACCGTATGGGGAATGTTTTTGCGCAGCAGGATTATCAAAAACTGGACGCCGGGGCCAGTCGCATTGCTATTGCATGTGACCGCCTCATGGCTTGGCGTTGCGCTGGGTTTCTTCCACGCGGGTCTGCTCCTGCTGGACAAATACTATCATTATCAACTGACAGATATACTCATCCCGTTCACCGGGCCATTTCGCCCGCTTCTCGTTGGACTGGGAACGCTTTCGGCATGGTTGATGCTTGCCATTGCGCTGAGTTTCAACGTCAAAAAGCGTATTGGTCAGAAAGCATGGCGTATGTTGCACTATTCCAGCTATCTTGTGTTTGGGATGGTAACGGCTCATGCAATCGGCACTGGGACGGACGCCGACAAATTGGGAATGCGCGGCCTCGTTGTCATATTTACGGGGGCGTTGCTGATACTGACGATTTTCTATCTGCGGGCGCTGCGCGGAGAAAACAAACAGAAGCCTTCTGGTGCGGTGCGCGTACACGCCGCCAGCCAACCCGCCGATCCCGCCTGACAGCGCACAGTACACGCCAATGGGATGGCAAGCCGCTAGCGAAACTGAACCGCCGGAGATGCCGCAAGCAAGCCGATAGCATCCCACAGGCGTGATTGGCCTGCTTGCGTCGCCATATCCGGCTCACCATCCCGACTAACAAATTGCCAGATGACCTCGCGTTCAGTTGGAGTCAGAACACGTCCGAATAGATGTTGCCCAAAATATTCCAGAATCGGACGCGGCTTTAACTCAATTGACTGGCTCCTGAGCAAACCAGGAAAATCAATGTCGGCGTCCCGAAACACGCCATTCACAAGATCAATCGCAAAATTCCAGCGCAACAGCAGATTATCCAGCCACCAATCCGCACTATCAGCATATCCTTCGGGGGTGGGATGGTTGAAAGGCAAATGTCCCATCGCTTCCAATGCCTGGAGTAAACCAGTGCTGATCGCGTTCGGATTTGATGCGGTTGGATCATAAGGAGCAATCTCGACATTCAGCGCGCGACACAGCGAAATTACATATTCAAACGGGCGCTTGAATTTCGGAGGTGCATTCAGGAATGCTTCCGACTCGAATATCGTGCGCAATACGCTTCGGATATTCCCTTTGGACGCAATGAAAGTTTGTGCAGCACTCCGAATGATCGATTCCGGTGGATCATCACTGATGAAGCGCCGACATAATTTTGAACAAATATGGCGGGCAGTGGCAGGATGCGCCGCCAATATATCCAGCAGTGTCTCCCCATCTGCGATCCCGCCACCAGCGGCAAGTCGCTGTCCCAGCGCCGTTTTCTCTTCGTCATCGTGCCAGTCCGGGTAAAATTTGAATTCATCGGGAAATTCATCGTGCAACGTGGTGATCGTCCAGCCCGTGAAGGCGCGTGCGATTTCCCTGACATCCTGCTCCGTGTAACTACCAACGGCAGTGGTGTGAAGTTCCATCAATTCACGGGCATAATTTTCATTGGGCTTGCGTTTCGTGCTGGTGGCATTGTCCAGATAGATGAGCATCGCCGGGCTTTTGGCAGAAGCGCCGAGCAGATCACGAAAATTGCCGAGCGCATGTTTACGGATCACTTCCCGATCATCTACCGTTTTGAGATACTTGCATTCATCTTTCCCATGCCAAATCGAAAAATGCTCCGACCAGAAATTGACCATGATCTCATAGAGTTGGCGTTCACTATAGACCGCGCGTAGCACTGTCGCGGAATTGAGTTCGGCAACCGTTTCGCCGTTATCGGGCTGGAGTTTCATCAGGTCGAAGGCACTGAGTTTCAACGTTTCGTATCCGGTGAGGCGCTTTTCGACTTCGTGATCAGGGATAGTTTGCGGTTCAAGCTGTTGTTCAATAAAAGTTTTGATGCCCGTGCGACGCACAGCCTCGACCTGACCGGGACGCGGACCAAAAGCTATCCGGTTGAGAAGATGGATAACCGGATCACGCCCTTCAACCGCGCTGGTTTCCCTGACCAAGGCTACACCAACCCCGGCAAATCTTAGAAAATCGCGCCGATTCATGGTTATCAACACAAGGCATTTGCCCCGATTGATGGAATGAGCAATTTCTCCATGGTTTTTCCTCACCTGCCAGTCTTGACAATGCGCTCTATATCGGCTTGCAGTTTGTCGAACTCCATATCTACGTCTATCCCTTTACCAGCGTCGCTATAAAACAGGAGACGGAATTCGTCAAAGCGCTGTTGCCCTCTGGTAAAGTTGGGATACCATGATTCATGGTTCGGCACTGCCGCATATTCCAGACTCGCAAATGGAACATTCCAGTTCTGAACGAATGGAAAGCGTTTTTGTTGTTTCATGGTGTAATCAGCCTGCAAATCGGCGCGAGCCAGAGGCGCATCATAGATTTTTAATAGCTCGGAAGCAGCTTCTCCGTGTAGATATTGCAGCACGGTGAACGCGGCCTCCGGGTTTTTACTCGCTTTCATAATGCGGAACATATCAACATCCATCGGGGCATAGGTCTGACCCTTATAGGAGGGAACAACAGCAAAATCCCATTTAGCCTTCAAATCGTTCAGGCAGCAGGTGAACCACAACATGGATCGCACCATAGCGATTTTGCCAGATGAGAATGGAATCTGTTGAAGCAGACGAGAGTTCAAATAGGCCGTATTGGGAATGAAATGCTCTTTCCATATGCCGTTCCACATCCACCGGGCTTGTTCCCGCCAGGCCGCAGGAAATGCCACATTATCCTCCAGATTGACAACAGGCGCTCCACCAAACGTAGAAAAATCGGAACGCATGGTATCCCATTGGTGGAGAAACCCGAATTGAACAATCTGCTCTGGATCAAATCCGGGGTCGTTCGGGGTTGCCTCCCGGTTGTCTCTGGTCAGCTTTTTTGCAAGGAGTGCAAGCGTGTCATAATCCCAATCCATCTCCTTGCCATCCAGTTTATATTTTTCGCCGAATCTCGCGGGTGGATAGGCCAAACCAGCCTCATCAAACAGGTCAACGTTATAATAGATTACCCCCGGAAAGACGGCGAACGGCAGCCCTATCAATGCATTGCCTTCCCGATAATGCGCGACCACATTATCGGGAAATTGCTTCAGGTTATATCCGGTTTTGTCTACAAGCGGTTGCAGGTCAAGCCACTGACCCTCAAATACATTAGCTCCAGCGAATCCCACCGGACCGACAATATCCGGCGATTGCCCCGAAGCGATGAGCGTATTCAATATATCGGCGGCAGTTGGATGCCCATCAGCGAAACTGAGTCTGAGTTCAATCTTGTCCTGGCTAAGATTAAATCTTTCAGCAACTTTTTTTTCAGCCGTAATTTGATCATGTTGCATTCCGGCTCCCAGGCCGATATACCAGACTACAACAGTTTTAGCCGCGGCCTGGGAGCGAAAAACAGGCTGTATGAGAACTATTGCAAGCAGCAATAAAATAAAGGCGCGAACCCGCTTCATAAAATCACCTCTAATATCAGTAAGTAGAGAAATAACCCAAAACTACATTTATTTAAATCCAGAACTGGAGCGAAGGCAATTGTTTCTATAGACAGAAGAGATTGGCTGGCAAAAAACGCTTCCAGCATAATATTGGTCTGGAAGCATTGCAGATTGAGCGTTGTGGCGGAACAACCGCTGTCGGTGAACTCTACATTCCGATAGTTAGAGAATTGACCCCACTCTAAATCCCTCCCCGCAAACGATTTGGAATCTGACAGATTTATCATTGAGCAGACCGGGCGCTGAAGCACCCGGCTATGAACAATACGAACTCTGTGGAAACAATTCTCACGCTTGATCTATTATTACATCGATCAAGCGCGCGTTGCGCCCACAACCCATTCTATCGATCTTGGCCCGGTGCTTGAGCGCCGGGTCTGCTAAAAGGTGTCGGATTCAAAAGTTGGCGGGCGATTAGGCTGGTCTTACCCGCCTATTTGTATTCCGGGCCGGGGATCACTTCAATTTCGTTCAAAGGCCAATAGCGAATCCACGCCTTGCCGAAAATCAGGCTGCGTTCCACTGGTCCGAAATTGTGACTGTCATAGCTGGATGGGCGGTTATCGCCAAGTACGAAAAACTGGGTCGATGTGAGTTCCCATTTACCGTCGTAGCTTGCCAGATTCTTAATATATGGCTCGTCAATTTTGTTGCCATTGATGAAAATCTGTCCTGCCCGCGCCTCGACGGTTTCGCCCGGCAAGCCGATAATCCGCTTGAACAAATCATCGCAATCGCTGGAAGTGTTGTTATTGTTGACAAACGGAACGGGGATAATCGGGCGTTCGGCGTTGACCTTGCGACAACGGTCTGCCGGGTTTTCGACTACCACAACATCACCGCGCTGGGGATTCCCGAACACATAGGCCAACCGATTGACGATAACGACCTGCCCGGTTTCAAAATTGGGGCGCATACTTGGGCCGAGGATCGACGCGCGGGCTGTCCCAACGTTTACCAATACATAGATCAGGATGCCCATGACGACAAGCTGAAACATTTCACGCCACCAGCGCGATTGCTTGCGCGCGGGCTTGACATCGTTCAACGGAAATTCCGTCAGAAAGTCGGGGTATTCGTTTTCACTTGCAGGACGATAGAACATTCAGGAACACCATTATTGAGTACATCTTTTTGTAGTCTAACACGCATTCCGCGTTGCAGATAGCTCAAACCCGTAAACGTTCACAACACTTTAACAGGTTTTGTAGTGTGCTACTCTTTTTTCAGCCAGTCGTGGATCAGCTTCTGGAAATGATGAACGCCATTTTCGCGCTTGACAGAGAATCGCCCGCGATCATAGGAACGTGACAGCAACCCCTTCTGGACATTGACGCAGATTTCGATGTCTTCCTGCTGGATTTCATCGCTGAAGGCAATGATCTGCTGCATACTTTCCCATCCCGCCCCGGTTCCCGGTTGCTCGAAATACCACTCGAATATCGTTAACGTTTTGTCGTGTCCAATCGGCAAAATGATGTTGATCGACATATTATCAAGATAGACATTGAGCATCACGTTGGGAAATATCCAATAGTAGAGCGCTTCGGCTTCTTCCTCATTCCGCACGTAACGTCGATCCCGCGAACGCGGATCGTCTGGTTTAGCAGGACGGATCGGCGCATACTGCGAAGAATAATCCTCGAAAGTGTCCACCCGATACTGGTCATAGTCCAGTTCCTTGAACAAACCGGGATGCGCTATCGGGAGATGATAGCCTTCCAGATAGTTATCGACGTAGACTTTCCAGTTGCAATCAATGTAATAGTCGCGCCGTTCGACCATGCTCATCCGGTCAATATTGAAGCCTTTGGCGCGGATTTCATCCCCGATTTTGCCATAGGAGGTCTGGTGCAATGGCGGCGCAGACGGATCAAGATTGACGAAGATGAACGGTCCCCATTCTGCAACCTGTACCTCTGGCAGGCAAACCGCATCCTTGCGCCAGTTCTCTACACCGTCAAATTCCGGTGCGTTCATCAGCCGACCATCCAGCCCATACGTCCAGCCGTGATACATACATTGCAGGCTACGGCGGTTGCCTTTCCCTTTGGCAACGACCATCGCCCGATGCCGACAGACGTTGTAGAACGCACGCAACTTGTGATCCTGATCGCGCGTGATCACCAGCGGCTCACCCACCACCTCGCAGGCGAAAAAATCGCCCACGCGCGCGACCATTTCGGCGCGTCCGACAGGTTGCCACGTTTTCCAGAAGATGCGCTCTTTTTCCAGTTCGAGGATTTGTGGGTCGGTGTACCAGCGAGAAGGGAGCGTTTCGGCCTGCGATAAATTGTCCGTCGGATTAAAATCGTTCAGATCAGGGATCATTATCTATTCCTCGCTGCTTGTAAAATCAGGTGAAATGTCAGCATAACATCCACCCGATAGCATGTCAAAGGGTTATTGACAATTTCAGTATTTATATGCTATCTTGCAATTAGTCTGCGAAAGTAAATGCAAAATTGCATTTGCAAACTCAAAAGGTACTAAATACCTGAGACACTTGGCAATCAGAACCATATCGGGGCTGATTCATCCTCACAATAGGTGTGGATTCGCTACATGCAAGTGGAGCTATTTTTATAAAAAAATAGCTTGACAAATAACTGGAATAAGAGACATGCGGGATTAAGTACACAGGCTGGAGCCTTTCTTAATCCTAATCCCCCAGCGAAAGGCTGGATACGCAGGCTGCATGAACTCATTCCTCTTATAACGTCCACCATTTGTTACTAGAGGTAGCAGCCATGCTTAGTGTTCCCAATTCCCGCCGGGCCGCATTGTTGATCGATGCCGACCAAATCCCGTTAAGCCGTTTGAACAAAATCCTGAAATTTTCCGAATCCTGCGGCAATTTGAAAATATGCCGTGCATATGCCGATTGGAAGCGACCACCTCTATGCAATAGTATTGCTGATGTGCGTCATCTCAAAATCGAATGGGTGCAAGTTGATCGCATAGCCAAAGATACCACCGACAAAAAGCTGATGATCGAAGCAGTTGAAATCCTGTGTGCAAGTAAGGTTGACACATTTATCATTGCTTCTGGTGACGGTGACTTTAGGTTATTGTGTGAATGGATACAGAAAAAAGGTCGACAAGTAATTGGCATTGGGAACAAGGGGCACACATCGATCCCCTTGCGAAAATTCTGCCATGCTTTTTACTATGTCGAAGACTTGGAGCGCCACTTATCCAGTTTGGGCAAGTTAAAGGGCAGGTGATCCCCGGCTAAAGCCGAGGGCTAAACTCAAAGATAGGGGTGTAGGCATCGGGTTTCATCGAATATTCGGGAGTGTCGTCAGCGTTCGTTCAGTAGACATTCTTTCCTTCCAGACAGTTGCTTCATCTTTGAGGTTAGCCCGGTGCTTTAGCGCCGGGTCTGGAATACCTTTGATTCAGTCTCCAAAGTCGTGGATGTTGCAAATTGAAAATGTGTTATAATCAAATGAACGTTTGATTGTTTAATTTTATTTAGCTCAATTTTGACAGGTGAAAGATGTTGTTTTATGACCATTAGCCTGCGCGAAGTTACTGCTGCCAATCTCAATGCGGTGTTGAACTTGAAAGTCAAACCGGAACAAACGGGCTTTGTTGCTACCAATGCGCGCTCTATAGCACAGGGGCATTATGATGATAAAGCATGGTTTCGCGCTATTTATGCGGATGAAACCCCGGTAGGGTTTGTCATGCTTTCGATTGACACCGAAAAGCCGGAATATTATCTCTGGCGCTTTATGATTGATGCAGATCAACAGGGAAAAGGTTACGGTTATCAGGCGCTGCAAACGATTATCGACTATGTGCGGACATTGCCCAACGCTAAAACGCTAACCCTCAGTCACGGCGAGGGCGAAGGCAGCCCGGAACCCTTTTATAAAAAATTCGGCTTTGAACACACGGGCGAAGTCGATGGCGACGAATTAGTCATGAAATTAGACCTGTAGCAGAGAAGGAAAACCCAAAATGCGTGAAGCAGTTATCGTTGCTGGTGTGCGTACCGCCGTCGGCAAATCCAAAAAGGGGACAACCCAAAACGAACGTGCCGACGATATGATGGCAGCGGTCATTCAGGAACTGATGCGCCAGACCGAAGGCAAACTCGACCCGATGCAGATTGATGATGTGATCGTCGGTTGCGCCATGCCGGAAGGCTCACAGGGTTTGAACTTCGCCCGCACGATTACGCTCCGCGCCGGGTTGCCTGTCGATGTACCATCGCAGACCGTCAATCGGTTCTGTTCCAGCGGCATCCAAACGATTGCCAACGCTGCCGAAGCGATCATCGCCAACAATGCGGATATTATCATCGCGGGCGGCGCGGAATCCATGAGCCTTGTCCCCATGAGCGGTTTCCGTATCAGCCCGAATCCGTATCTTGCCGAAAATGATCCCAATGTCTACATGAATATGGGGCTGACAGCGGAACACGTTGCGGAAGAGTTCGGCGTCACCCGTGAAATGCAGGATCAATTCGCACTTCGTTCACACCAACGCGCTGCCGCCGCTACCGATGCGGGCAAGTTCCGCGAAGAAATTATCCCGATCCAGATCAGGGATTGTGTGATGGGTGCGGATGGCATCGCCCGCGAAGTCGATGTTACCTTCGATATGGATGAACATCTGCGCCGTGAAACCACGCTGGAAGGGCTTGCCAAACTCCCGCCAGTGTTCAAGACAAAAGGCACAGTCACCGCTGGAAACTCGTCGCCGCTCTCCGATGGGGCAGCGGGTGTGATCGTCATGGAACGCAAAACAGCGGAAAAGCTGGGCTTGAAGCCGTTGCTGCGTTTCGTCGGGTTCAACGTTGCAGGCGTGCCGCCACATATCATGGGGATTGGCCCGATCAAGGCGATCCCGAAGGTGCTGGAACGCAACGGGATGAAACTCAATGATATTGACCTGATCGAATTGAACGAAGCGTTTGCAGCGCAGGCTCTCGCGGTGATCAATACACTTGGCATCGATCACGAGAAGGTCAATGTCAATGGCGGTGCAATTGCGCTGGGACACCCACTGGGCTGCACAGGCTCCAAGCTGACGGTTCAACTGATGCACGAAATGCGCCGTCGCGGTGGCAAATATGGCATGGTTACCATGTGCATCGGGGGTGGACAGGGAGCTGCCGCGATTTACGAGAATTTGCAGTAATGATCCCGGACAATAGTTCCGGGTCGTAGACAATAGTATTGGGTTTTCGACAATAGTATCGGGTTCTGGTGACTTGACGGAATAAACCCTTTCCCTGCTCCTGATCTCACGACGGAGCAGGTTTTGTTTTTGAAATAAACTTTTGCTAGACTATTATTATGCGCCGAGCGCATTTATTATTTTAAAATCTGGTTTGACGAAGTTACGAAATACGCTTCCAAAAACCGCTCTTCATCGAAGGCCGGACGCTTATGGTTTTTCAATCTGCCCAATCTGGCTTGTCGGCTGAATTCAAGGCTGCACTCTGGAAAGCTGCCGACAAACTCCGCAACAACATGGATGCTGCCGAATACAAGCATGTTGTACTCGGTCTGATCTTCCTGAAATATATCTCCGATGCGTTTCAGGAACTTTACGAGCGTCTGGAAGCAGATGAATATGCTGATCCCGAAGACCGCGATGAATACACCGCTGAGAACATCTTCTGGGTTCCGCAAGATGCACGTTGGGCGAATCTACAGGCAAGCGCAAAAACGCCGGAAATTGGAATCCTGATTGACCGGGCAATGGCGAGCATCGAACGTGACAACCCCGCATTGAAGGGGGTGCTTCCACAGAACTATGGACGTGCTGAACTTGACAAACGCCGACTTGGTGAACTCGTTGATTTGATCGGTGGAATCACAATGGGGAGTGCTGCAAGCCGTGCCAAAGATGTCCTGGGGCAGGTATACGAATACTTTCTCGGTCAGTTCGCTACGCAGGAGGGCAAAAAGGGCGGTCAATTTTATACGCCGCCCTCGGTGGTGCGGTTGCTGGTAGAGATGCTTGAACCCTACAAAGGCCGCATCTTTGATCCCTGCTGTGGTTCGGGTGGGATGTTCGTTCAGTCCGAAAAATTCCTCGAAGTACACGGCGGGAATCTCGGTGATATTTCCATCTTCGGGCAGGAATCAAACCCTACCACATGGAAACTCGCCAAACAAAACCTCGCCATTCGTCGCATCGACTCGAATCTTGGCGGCTATGCTGCGGATAGTTTCCACAACGACCTGCACCGTGACCTACGCGCAGATTACATTCTCGCCAATCCGCGCTTCAACATGAGCGACTGGAGCGGCGAACTCCTGGATAAGGATGCCCGCTGGAAACACGGTGTTCCGCCCGTTGGCAATGCCAACTATGCGTGGGTGCAACACATCATCGCACACCTGAGCGCACGCGGACGCGCTGGCTTTGTGCTTTCCAATGGCTCGATGTCCACCAGCACCAACAGCGAAGGCGAAATCCGGCGACGCATCATCGAAGCCGATTTGGTGGATTGCATGGTCGCGCTACCGCCACAGTTATTCACGAACACGCAGATACCCGCCTGCCTGTGGTTTTTGAACCAAGCCAAACCAGACCACCGACAGGGCCAAACCCTGTTCATTGACGCCCGCAACATGGGCATGATGGAATCTCGCGTGCAGCGTGTTTTGACGGATGCCGAAATTACGCAGGTGGCAGAGACTTACCACAACTGGCGCACCGGAGAACAGGAATATGTAGACGTTCCCGGCTTCTGCAACAGCGCCGATATGGACACGATACGCGGGCATAGCTATGTTCTGACGCCGGGGCGCTATGTAGGCGCAGCGGAACAGGAAGATGAAGGCGAACCGTTTACGGAGAAAATGGAACGGCTCTCGGCAGAGTTGCGCGAACAATTCAAAGAATCGAGACAGTTGGAGCAGACTATTTTGAAAAATCTGTCGAGGTTGGGGCTATGAAAGAGAATTGGCGAAAATCTACAATTGGAGAGCAGCTTACCCTCCAACGAGGTTTTGATATTACACAAAAAGAGCAACGTATTGGAGATATACCTGTATTTTCCTCTGGCGGTTTGTCAAGCTATCATGATACTGCTGCTGTCAAAGGCCCAGGCGTAATAATTGGTCGGAAGGGATCGTTAGGCACGGTATTTTATACGGAAAAAGATTACTGGCCGCACGATACAACACTATGGATTAAGGATTTTCATGGAAATGATCCGCGATTTGCCTACTATTTTTTCAAATCGCTAGATGTTACAGTTCTGGATGTTGGTACTTCCAACCCAACTTTAAACCGAAATCATGTTCATCCAATCCATGTATCATGGCCTCCGTTACTCGAACAACGCGCCATTGCCCACATTCTCGGTTCGCTAGATGACAAGATCGAACTCAACCGCCGCATGAATGCCACGCTTGAAGAAATGGCGCGTACCTTGTTCAAGTCGTGGTTTGTGGATTTCGATCCGGTGCGCGCCAAAATGGAAGGCCGACAACCGGACGGTATGGACGCCGAAACAGCGGCTTTGTTCCCGGATCGGTTGGTTGAGAGCGAGTTGGGGTTGATACCGGAGGGGTGGTAAATAAAACCATTAGATGAAATTGCCACTTTTTTGAACGGGCTTGCACTTCAAAAATATCCACCAAATAACGGAGAAGAATCTCTCCCGGTAATCAAGATTCGGGAACTTCGACAAGGCGGTTCAGACTTAAACAGTGATAGGGCAAGTGTGAATATTGCTCCAGAATACGTTCTTCAAGACGGAGACGTAATTTTTTCCTGGTCGGGAAGTTTGATGGCTGACATTTGGACAGGCGGAATTGGTGCATTGAACCAGCACCTCTTCAAAGTTACGTCACCACAGTATCCAAAATGGTTCTTCTATTTCTGGATAGACCATTATATGGAAACCTTTCGACAAATTGCGGCTGATAAGGCAACCACAATGGGGCATATACAGCGTTTGCACCTGTCAGAAGCATTGACGCTTGTTCCGCCAAATGCCCTGATCAAAAATATGACCGAAATTATCAACCCCTTGACAGAGCAGATAGTGTCATTGAAATTAAACTCTCATAACCTTGTCGAAATACGGGATTTGCTGTTACCAAAATTGCTGTCGGGCAAACTACAGGTATCTCAAAAGCAAAAGCGGCGCGTACATCCCGATATCATCCAGCG
>CAYSOC010000173.1:0-14352 GCA_964432445.1 uncultured Anaerolineaceae bacterium | reverse complement strand
CATCGGAGCGATCATAGTAGTGGTCTTCCAGAAATATCCCGACGCGCGAATCAGTGGATAAATCCGGGCCGTTGAAAGTGTAATTGGGATAGGGGCTGTAATCCAGCGAAACAAAATATTCGGGATGCTCAACCACCCATTTGCCGTCAATGCCGACATGATTGGGAACCATATCGCTCGCCAGACGGATACCACGCTTCCACGCCCGCGCCCGCAAATCCTGCAAGCCCTCTTCGCCGCCAAGTCGCTGCGCAATCTGATAATCCCAGAGCGAATAGGCAGAGGCGACTGCATCCGGGTTGCCGGAAAGATGCTTGATACGTTTACTGGCTTCACTACGCTCCCAGAGGCCAATCAGCCACAACCCGGTAAAGCCCCATTTCGCCAGTTGATCCAGTTCGGCGTCGGGGATTTGATCCAGCCGAATCAACTCCTGACCATACTTTTTGGAAAGCTGATCCAGCCATACATAGGCATTTTTCGCCATCAGCACCAGATTCGGCATCCATTCCCGATCCAGTGTGAAGGCCTCCGGCTCGAACTCTGCGCCTGCCGCCATCTCTGCTGCTGTCAACACCTGCATGGACGCACCGGGAACAAAATCTGGCGGTGCGCCGCCACCACCGAAGAGAAAGCGATAATCTTCCTTGATAGCATCAATCACAGTCATCAGGCGCATAATGAGCGATTCATCCAGTGTGCCGCGCCACGATTCCAGTAAAATCTGAAGTTGTTGATCGAGTGAATCCGGCGCGCGTCGGATTGGCTCCAGTAGCAAATCAATAATGTTTTGACCTGCCGGGAATAGGCCATCGCCGGGGTCGCTCTGCGCAATCTGCGAAAAATATTGATTCAACGACGCCGTAAGCTGCGCATAAGCGGTCTGTGTGCGGAGCTTTTCGTCTCCGAAGATTTCCAGAAATGGCTTGAACGCCGGGTTCGCGTTCGAGAGCCAAAGCATCAATAACTCTTCGAGCGTCGCCTCACGGTTCGGGCGGGCGTCGTATAACGCCATCATGTATTCGTAGGGCGTCATGGTGTTGTGGTAGATCGGTTGTGGCGGAAAACGCTGAACGAATGTATCGAGGGTTTTCTGCGTGGCTTCCCCGATTTGGGCTTCGACCTGATTCAGTGCGCGGCTGAGAGCGCCGGGGTGACGGTTCAGATAGAGCCGCAGAATATATTGCTGAATGCCGTGAATGAGCGCGACGGCATTCACCGCGCTGGCCTGCACGATTTGTGCCGGGTCGCTCACAATATCGCGCTTTTGATTCATCTCGTTGGCAAAGCCTCGCGCCGTCTGGAAATTCGGGATTTGGGCTTTGCCGCGATACGCAAAAAATTCGTCCTGGAACTTATAGAAATCGCGTGCGTCACGGGAGACATGAAACCCGGTGAGGGCGCTCGTATCGCTGGCTGCCATAATTTCCCCATAGTTAAAAAAGAGATTATCACCAGAGATTATAGCCAGTCTTATCCAGGGGTAACAATTTGGCAGGAAAAGATCGCGCGATTAGATTATAATCGGAGATGTGTTGATGAATTGTTGGAGCGAACCCGATGCGTAGCAGAGCGGCAATTTTCCTGATCCTTGCGGTGGTACTGGCATTATCACCAAACGCCAATGCACACCTGGCTGGCGAACCAACGCGCGTACCCTCATCCCTGAGTGCGGCAGGAGAAGGTGAAATCCTGACAGGTATCTGGCCTCGGACAATGGCGGTGGATACGTCCAACAATCTCTGGGTTGCCAACGGCTTCGATAATACCGTCATGCGTGTCGATGAAGGCACAGGTATCATCATAGATGTTCCTGCCATCCCTGCTGGCAGTCAGCCAACCGCAATGGCATGGCTGGATGCTACCAAAACCATGTGGGTCGCCAGCTATGATGATGCTTCGCTCATCCCCATCGAATTTGATCAGGGCAAGCCTGTCAAGCGCGAACCGATTTTTCTTGGCGATAGCCGCCCTGTCGGGATGGCTGTTTCTGGCGGCAATATCTGGGTTATCACGCAGGTTAAAGACAGTCTGATCACCCGGGAAAACCTGATTCGCTTCAACCCGGCAACCAAAACTATCCTTTCGCGCCTTACCGTTGGGACATTCCCAACCGCAATCATCTCTTCGGCAACAGTGGCGAACCCCGATGACCGGACGCTCTACGTAGCGAATGGACATGATGACAGCATTTCGGTGATCGACACCCGGCAGGACAACGGAAACGGCAAAGTCGTTGCTACTGTGACAAAGGGTGTTCCGCCCTATCCAATGTCACTGAGTTTTGACGGCATCTATCTCTGGATTGGCAGTTATGAATGTGTCAAATATGACAAAGATAACTGTAGCGAATCAAAGGTAGCGCGTATCAATACCTTTACCGGGGAACCCGCCCCCGTCCCGGATAATTTGCCGGGACGACAGGTCTTTGTGTCATTCAATTCCGGGCATGTTTTCGTTGCCGACGGACACGGTGATGGTATCGCCGATCTGAATGTGGTCACCGCCATCAGCACGCGCAAGATTATGAACCCCCCGAAAAATGCAGGACGCGGGTCATATTACGGTGCGGCGATGATGACCAAACGTTATTTATATGTCGCAGACTGGACGAATGATCGCTTGCTGCGTTTCGTTGCCCCGACGCCCATTGCGATTCCACCGACGCCAACATTCTCTCCACCAACAATTACACCATCGCCCGCGCCACCAACGCCTACACCGCAACCGTGTAACCCTGACCCGAAGTTCCCACCACGTCTGACCGCTGGTATGAAGGCACGTGTTATTGACGATGCGTTCAAAGTCCAGTTGTTCATTCGGACGCAACCAAATCTGGAAGACTCGTCGAGAGTGAACCCGTTGAAACTATTTGATGTCGGCGAAGAGTTCATGGTACTTGATGGTCCGTTTGCTAATAATAAACCAATCACCAAGACGAATAGTGCCTCCTGCTTCTACAAAGTCGAAGGTGTCAAGAGGAAAGAGTATGCAGGGCTGGTCACGGAAGGCGGTCTCGAAAGGGATGGCAAAGACAAGCGCTACTATATTGAGCCTGTAAAATGATCCGTCTGCCCGATGGTATTCCTATCGGGCATTTTTCTCATTTATCTTTCAATCTCAAAAAGGTGGTAGGCAATCATGGCCGATTTACTCTGGTTTTTCCCGACTGCTGAATTCCCCGAATCGGTATATGAATGGCAGCGCATGACCTTTGACCTGACCTATCGTGGGATAGGGTCACGCTTGACCCTTTGGCCTTTTCAGGGCGATCAACCGCTGGCAAGCGGCCTTTCCGCACTGTTTGGCGAATTTTTCCGCTGGCGCGGACCAGACTACAAATTACTGATTACCCGCTATGGGCAAGCCGAAACAGGCGACCTGACATGGGATTCGACCATGCTGCAAATCGCACCTGTGAACTTCACGCCGAGCTATGTCTATGGCAGCGCGCAAATCTGGGGCGAATACCACGATGGCAAGCTGTTAATCACCTATCAGAACAAGGATGATTCCCAAAGCTGGACGTTTGAAGGCGAACTCGCTCATATTCTCGATAGCCTGATCTCTCTTGTCCCGCAAATTCTGGGGCGGCTTGGCATTCGTACCGATAGCGATTGGCAACCGGATGAACCTGTCGATTTGAGTGATTCTGCGGCACTCGGTTCATTGCTGGCTGCCTGGGGCGAACTCAACATCCGCTATGAACTGATTAGTGCCGGATTCGAGGAATATTCCGCCGCGCTGGATAGTGCCATCAAGCGTATGCTGGATGTAGCCCTGATCGGTAGTCGTTTCGCATGTTGGGCGGCGACTCATGCCCTCGCCCTGATCGCCTGTGACCCCGACGCTCCGCACCAGACCGTTGCACAGGATGCGCTGGTGAGTCTCGGCAGTGTGTATCCGCGTGTTTCCTGGCCTACGGTTGTTCTCGGCCTGATTGCGTGGAGCGAACAGGATTACGAACGCGCCTCGGAATTGCTCGAAAGTGCCATCGAAGCCGATCCCCGCCTGATCGTCTCGTGGAACCTGCTGGCACTGCTCTATGAGGATATGAATGAGTTTGATCGTGCCGAACAGGTCTGCCGCGAAGCGCTCAACGGAAATGTTACTCACCCCACAATTTATTATCGTCTAGGCGTGCTTCTGCTGGATCATGCGGGCGATAACCCCGAAGCCGATGAATCGCGCGTTCGTGAGGCGATTGAACTGCTGACACAGGCGGAAACCGAGGGACTGGCTGATCCGGGTGTTCCGCTGCGTTTGATGGATGCCTATGAAGCACTGGATGAAACCGATGCGCTGTGGGATGCCTTTGATCGCGTGCTGGAATATGATCGGGATAGTTCCTATGTCTGGCAGATTGTCGAAGATGCAGGCACATATGAAGACTTTGAGCCGGGTATAGAACGCCTGCGCAAGCTGGCGCAAGGCAAACCCACCTATGATATTGTAGCGGCGATGGCTCGCGCCTTGATTCGGCTGGATCGGCGTGATGAAGCTGCGGCATTGATCCCGCAACTGCGCGAACTGGCGGGCAGTGATGATTATGCAAAGGCAGAGGCAGCACAACTTTCACTGGAAGCCACTGACCCCAATTTCGAGGAGAATTTCAACCAGATTCAATATGACCTCGAAGAGGGCATGATCCCGGACGATTCGATCACCGATTTCCTCAACGATGCCTTGACCAAAGAGCCGAATTTTGCAGATGGTGCGGCAGCACTGGCGGAAGCCTATAGCGCGCGTGATGAGGTCGACGCCGCCATGCTGGTTCTGGACGAAGCGTTGAAACTCCTGCCGGATCACATGGAATTGATCCTTGTCAAGGCTGATCTGCTCTGGGATACAGATCGGGATGGTGACGCCGAAACACTGCTCCTCGACACGGAAAAGCGCCACCCGGAAGATGTGGCATTGCTGGCACGGCTCGCAGAATACTATCATGAAACGGGCGACGATGACCGTTCGCTGGATTATATTGATCGTGCTGAAGTTCTCGATCCTCATAACCCGGAACTTCATCGGGTACAGGAACATATCATGATGTCGCTGGCATCTGACTATGAAGATGAGGAGGGCGACGAAGTGTAGTCAGCCGCGTTACACTTTTTTACAATTTCCACGAACAGTGCTTACAAAACCGGGCTATGTTTTGATTATGGAGCAAGGAAGGTAGCCATGTTCTGGAGACGCAGGATGATGCGGCGCGCAATCCGCCGGGATGTTCGGCGGATACGTCGGCGCTGGTGGTGGTTCTGATTGTGATTGTTCGACCCGGTAAGGATAAACCCGCCGGGTCGTTTTTTTGCAGCCAATTCAATGGGACAGGCCAAGCCTGACTCCGTATAAGCGCACACCGTTTTAAACCGAAATAATCCCCATGCGAACAGCTTCAATAACGGCTTGTGTGCGCGTCGGCGTACCCAGTTTCTTGAGGATATTCTTCACATGGGTACGGACAGTTTCTTCTCCGACAACGAGGCGTTCCGCGATCTGATGATTCGTCGCGGTAGATGCCATCAATTTGAGTACCTGTATTTCGCGTTTGGTCAACAGCGGCAATTTATCCGAAGCAATAGCGTTGGTGAGGTGAGCCGATGCTGAGTTATCGTTGGCAGCACGAAACAGGATAAGCCGGGTTACAGAAGGGTGTAGATAGGAATTCCCTTTTGCAACCTCTTCAATCGCCTGAACCAGTTCCGGGGTTTTCATATTCTTCAGTGCATACCCGTCGATCCCGGTATCAACCGCCTCGTAAACAGGTTTCGCTTCGGTGATCCCACTCAAAATAAGGATTTTGCTACGGGGGCTAACACGACGAATTTCCGGCAACAATTGCGATGGCGAGGTATCTGGCAGCATCAAATCCAGAAGGATCAAATCTGGTTGCAGACGGGTTGCCTGTTGGATGATTTCCTCTCCACTGGAAGCCTCACCAACAATATGGATATGCTCCTGTTGAGTGAGCAGCATCCGCAACCCTTGTCGAAGAATAGCATGATCGTCTACCAGGATAATATTTATAGCCTGCGTCATAGGCTTGCCACCAAACAATATTTTCCACAATTATAGCCCATTCCGGCGTTTTTCCGGCTTGCCTGTCAAATCTGCGAAAATAACTTGTGAATGCTTGCACGAACAACACTCATCCGTTACAATTTGCAGAATAAACCAGAAAAAAACAGGCTCAGTGCCTGCGCGTTATGGAGAATGCTATGTCCAACAAACCGACTGCCCCGGCTCCTGAATCAGCCGAACCGCTACCAGCCGATCCAACGCTCCTGCCGCGTCGTGTATTGGTTTGGGTTCTTTCTGTTGTTATCGGCGGGGCGCTGGTTGCCCTTACGATCAAGTTCTTCCTGAAAACAGAACTCAACGCCACCGTGCCGATTAGCTTTGTCGAAGTCCCTCTTCTGCCGTTGGCTACGCTTCCGATGGCGCTCTTCGTCATGATTTGGCTGGATGCGCTCTTCCACACGCGCATTGTCAACGACTAGACAGATTTCCGACCCAACCGATCCGAATATTCCGCGCTGGCTGTGGCGTCTCTCGTGGACGCTTCTGGCTGGTGTGCTTTTAATTACTATATTTGGCGCTGTCGTGTTGAGTCTGGGCGTTGCTAACCCTCCCTATGCAGGGGTCAAACGCTACTCTATCTCCAAAAATGAGCTAGCCAATCACCCTATATCCATACTAACTATCCCCAATAACAGCTTCACTATTGAGGCAAGCGCCCTTTTTCCAGCTTCGGCAGTGTGGGTTTTTACGCTGAAAAATATAGATAAAACGGCGTTGCAGTTTGAACTCTATGACGATGGAACATATACCATACATACACCTGTTGAAGTGCTGCGCGCTGGTTTTCCTCACTTGCGGGGTGCTGGCGAGCGAATGCAGGTTCGTATCGACGTAGCATCAAACGGCGAAACAATCCTGCGTTTCAATAATGAAGTGGCGTGGCGTGGCGTTATTGCTGCATCAAATACGACTTTCCAGTGCAGTTTTAGCCTGTCTGGAAATGCGATTATCAACCCGGATTGGGAAGAACTAGCCTTGTACTTTTGATTGCGCCGAAACCTCGGCAACCTTTGCCGGATTCAGTCGCACCATCGAAAGCAGGACGCCCACCGCAATCAATGACCCGCCAATAATCAATTCTCGCGTGATCGGTTGATTGAGCAATAGATTGGATAAAACAACCCCGACCAACGGCTGTGCAAAAAAGAATAATGACGCAATGCTTGCTTCTACCAGCGCAAACGCCCGATTCCACAGAAACATCGCTACGGCAGTCGATATAACGCCAAGATAGGCAATGCCAAGCAGAACTCCCGGCGTAATCTCTTTGATTTGCTCTGTTTGTAATTCAAGAGCGCTCGCTGGAACGGTCAGGCACAGACCGCCAAGCAAGGCAAAAAACGTAATCGTCACTGTTCCATAATTTGCAGAAACCTTGCGCACCAGCACCGAATACAACGCCCATGTGACGGCTGCGCCCGCCAACGCGAGGTTACCGATAAATTTCTGGGAACTGGTATCAAATTTACTCAGGTCAAGAATGATCAACACACCAACCGAAGCCAGTGACACCGCTGCAACGCGAATCACGGTCAGCCGTTCGCGCAGGATCAACCACGCAAAGAACAGGATGAATGCGGGTGATGCACTCGTCACAACACTGCCATTGATCGCGCTTGCCTTAGCCGTCCCTACAAATTGCAGACCTACGCTGATTCCAAACCCGATCAGACCAACGCCCATCAAGCGCAAAATATCCCGCCGGGAAACCTTGAATCCCTGCATTCGGGCAAGAAAGAATGCCAGCACCGCCGCGCCAATGATCAAGCGAATAGTCAGCAGGGTATACGGCGGGATTACTTTCAGGACAATATCGCTGACAACATACATGCCGCCCCAGATAGAGGCGGCAGTCAACCCATAAATTGCGCCACGCAGCAAAGGAAACCTCGTTTGTTTATCTGGTTGTTGGTGGCAATGTCGGATAAAGCGCCGGAATCGCATTGCCCGGTTGTGAAAATCCCGATGAAGGGCCGAGGATAACAGGAATACTCGATTGTTTTCCTTCGGATGTGAACGCAACAATATAACCTGATTGCTGCATGGAAGGCACTTGATAATTTACTGTTGTTTCCCACGCGCCGACATAGCCCGGAACCGCCTGAATATTCGCCGCGCCGGAGCCAATCACAGCATTGTTCGCATCCTGTATCTGAATGGTAACACGCCCCGACGCGCTACTGCCACTTCCGGTAACGATAACCGCACCAGTCGTCTGAGACGAGCCAATCGGGGGTGCGGTGATGTATAAATCTGCGATAGAGCCGGACGAACCGCCCGTGAGTCCTGTACCATCGGAGCCGCCACCGGAACCGAACCCCGGTATGGCGGTGGGGATCGTGCCGGAATTGGTGCTAATCAGCGCCAGAAATAACGCACTTGCGCCGGGGCTACCACTTTCGGCGGTCAGGGTGAAAACCAGCGGCGTATTATTCTGGATGATCGTTCCATCTATCGCAGATGGCAATTGAAACGCAAATTTCAGATAGCCACCTTCTCCAATAGTGAGGGTTGTTACGGGTTGCGTACTGGTTTTATTCACGGTAGAGACAAACAGATTGACGCGCGTCCCGGTGGCGAACCCGGCAGCCGAAATATTCATGATCGTACCTGGCGGCCCAACGACGGGCGAAAGCCCAAGCGTAGGCTGGTTGAACGCTGGAATCTGAGTCGGCAAAACTGGCGGTGTTGGCGTCGCTGACGATGCGCCCAGATTACAGGCCAAAGCAGGCAGAATCAGAATAAGCAGCGCGATCAAACGTCTCATGGTGTACCTCTATCTATTCAAGTGTAACACCACTTGGAGAAATGTGATCGCCGCCTGTTCTACTCTGAGCCGACGCTTATTGTTTCGCGCCTTCGCTGCTTTGTGTGGAACGCATCGGCGGGATATGGCGTCCATCAATGCGCGCTTCCAGATCGGCCTGCAATTCATCGACCTTGCGATGCAGTTGCATAATCTCTAATTCCGCTTTCAGGTTGGTTTGATAGTCCAGATCGGCCTGAATGCGATCTTTCGCCGCCTGTCGGTTCTGGCTCATCATGATGACCGGGGCTTGCAACGCCGCAAGCATGGAGAGGAACAAATTCAACAAAATAAAAGGGTAGGGATCAAATGCCTTACCATCTCGTAAAAGAAAACCATTGATGACAACCCATGTCAGCAAAATAGCGCCAAATAAACCAATAAAGTTCCATGAGCCGCCAAATTTCGCTACAGCATCGGCCACCTTTTGCCCAAAAGTATATTTTTCATCAACGATCTGGTTCACGTTTTTGGCAACCCGACTTCGCAGAAGTACATCGGTATTGCGAATACGCCGCCCCAGAATCGACAGGATGTCGAGTGCCGCCATTGGCTTCTTGCTGAACAGGCGCAGGAGATCATCCCGATCAATAACAAATGTTGTTGTTGCTTCGATAGCCACCGCATTGGCCGAACGCGGCTCACTGTCGAGCAGGGAAAGTTCTCCGAACATCTCACCTCTTTCCAGCAGCCCAAAGGTGATCCGGTGGCCTTCATCGTCGTTGACATAGGTTTCAACTTTGCCAGTGAGGATGATTTGCATGTTGTTGCCGGGATCGCCCGCCTTGAAAATGTGCTGGTTTGGCTTATAACTTGCTTCGTCTATGTGTGAAGCCAATTCCGCGAGTTCATCAGCATCGAGTAGCGCAAAAAGGGATATTTCATGCAGCATATGGGCTTCAATCGGCATGATGGTCTTTCCTGTCTTTTGGGAATGAATTTATCCTGCTGATTATAGTCCTGCGCGTTATTTCGGGGGTGTCGAAGGCCAAAGTATTTGTTTTTTATATCCAGGCGAGGAAAGAAAGGAGCGAGGTTTCCCTCGCCCATTTCGTTAGACTCTGTTAATCTCCGCTGTTGGTATCGGTGTTCTGATTGCCACCAGAGTTTCCATAGACAATCACGCTGTTCGGGTTCGGCGCGGATGCACCCAACCACTTGCCAGCAACGGGCAATGCTCCGGTGAACCCAAAGCCAAACAATGTATCGGATGTTCCCGTTGTCAGCGTATTTCGCAGCCAAACCTGTCCGTCTCTGAAATAGCCGACCCGGTTATAGGCGTTCAGCGTCCAGTCACCCGTGAGAGGCTTGGCAGTTGGATCACCATAGTCAAAAGCCACATCGCTAAACGTGATCCCGTTACCATTCACATTCGAGAGATAGAAACGATTCTGGCTGGAACGATACACACCAACCGTATCATAGCCATTCCCATCCCAATCGCCCGCGATACCCACATCGCCGGGATTGCCTAGCACCATGTAGTAATCGGAGAATCCCGTTGTGAGTGTCTTACGGAGGTACAGAATGCCGTTCGTATTCCGATAAACGCCTGCTCCGTCGTGCGACATGGTGTTATCCCAACGCCCTGCCAGCGGCGTATCGCCGGGATTGCCTAGCGTAAATACATACTGTGCTGCGCCAGTGGTGTTGCTATCGCGCAACTGGAAAACACCGTTGCTGGCATCATAAATACCAACGGTATCGACGCCATCGCCATTCCAGTCGCCCGTGATCGGCAGATGACTGGCACTGCCACCGAACGTGAGCGTTATATCCGGTGCGCCTGTGGTGTTGCTGTTACGCAGATACCATTCCCCGGTAGAGGGTTTGAACAGGCCAATCGTGTCCGGTTTGGCAACATAGGCAAACGTACCATAGATGAAGTTTGTCCCATCCGGGTTCGTCGCGGTGACATTCACCCGCCCGACAGTGTGCGCCGGGGTGGTACACGTCGCCTGCGTATAGCTGCTGTTGACGACGTTCTGGCAGGGTATGCCGTCAATCCTGAACTGTGTTGTCTGTGTCGTTTCCGTTCCAACACTGGCTGTTGGTTCGGGGTAAATGTAGTTACGGATGCGGACGTTATAGAAACGAGCGTCGAAACTTGCTACTGTATCTGGCCCGATATTATACGATCCTGCGCCGGGGGCAACGACGGTACGCGACGCTAGCACCGTTGAATTGCCGTTTTCTGTCCAGCGCAAGGTATAGTTGCTGGCGTTCTTCATCGCGCCGACGCTGATTTTTTTTCCGGTGAAGTTCGCGCTGTTGATAGTGCTTGACCCCACCTGTACCCAGGATGAGCCACCCCAATAGCCGATCTTCTTGGGCGCGATAGCATCGAAGATATACAAGTCTTCCTGACCCATTGCGCCCTTCATTGTGTTTGTGCCGGAGACTACCGACAGACTGGCGTCGATAGCGAAACTCTGCGGCATGGTCAACAGCCATGTCTTGATGACAAAACCGAAGGTCGAATATTGATTACCCGGCGTTGTCGTGCCGTTGACGCGGATTTGTCCACCTGTCTGTGTGACGCTGATCCCGCCAGAGGGGTTGAATTGCAGCACCGGGTCAACTGTCCCGCTGTTCAAATCCGGGAAGTAGACAAATGTGTTTGTCGGGCTGCTGGCGCTGGTCAGCGCGGCATTCCCATAGTTCATGTAGATGGTTGCGCCTGTGGTCGGAACGCCCGATACCTTCACCCACACGCGGGTTGCGGCTGTGTTGCAGCCTTCTTCCAGCCAGTAGCTCAACTGGCTATAGGTATCACTGAAACGTATATCGCCGCAATCGGAGCGCATCTTGCCCGCAGAAATCAGAGCAGCGCTGTTGAACTGTACCAGTACCTGATACGTTCCGATGTTTTGCCCGCTGGTGTTGCTGATGGTGATCGGTGTGCGATAGCCCGCCCCATTTGCATAAACAAATCGGCGTCCAGTCAGGGTGATCGATGTGCCGCCTGCAACCGGGCCACCCGGCGGGAATATCGAAAAAATCGCCAGCCCATCCAGATCAACCGTGCTGCTGCCTGGCGATGTCCAGCCGTTGCCGATATTGACCATAATCGGCTGTATCCCGGTTTGCCCGCCGGTCGGGACGCCCTTACAAATGCCGACGCCATAATTCGTCGTGTAGTTCATCGGCGTTACACAGTATTGCGCGGCGGTAGCGTTACCAATTTTGATCTGGAACTCGTTAGCGAGCTTGCGACCCATCGGTAGATTGTTCACGGTACAGGTTGCCGCTGTGCCTGCTTCATCTGGTTCGCATTGGACGGTTAACTGTGCCAAATCGCGTTGGCGTACCAATGCGCCCGCCACAAACGGCACACGTCCATATTCGAGTGCGCCCTGATCCGGGTTTGCCCCGGCGTAGCCATTGGTATAGGGTGGCAAAACCATTCCCTGATCAATTGCTACCGAATTAGAGCGCAGGTTGTAATCGTGTCCGGTGCGATCTACCCAACCGCCTTCGCCAGCAAGGTTATTGGATTTGGTGATATTTGGATCGGTCAATCCAAGCTGGGTAGCGATGTTGTTTCGGAATTCCGCACCCACCATCGTTTGATTGGACTTGGCGCTGCCGTCCAGTAAGCCATCAACGGTATTGTTATAGACCTTGCGATGACCGGGGCCGGGGTTATTTTTACCATAGACGTAAATCCCGGCGGAGGTGGTAGACCAGACGATGTTGTGATGAATGACAGAGTTATCGCTGTTGTCATCCAGG
Organism: uncultured Anaerolineaceae bacterium; assembly: GCA_964432445.1. GTDB lineage: Bacteria > Chloroflexota > Anaerolineae > Aggregatilineales > UBA2796 > JBBRMW01. The sequence goes on along the minus strand of CAYSOC010000173.1, from coordinate 1,730 downwards.
AAAATCCCCAGGCCACCGTATTTAAGCAGGCTGGTGTCATATTCTCCATAATTATCGTGAACGTAGTTGTATGCAACCTCAGCGCCGAGCGCATCCGTATCCCAGTTGTAGAGCGTAGCGAGATCGCTGACCTGCAAATGAGACTGGTACAAATCATTGTTGTAGATACTGATGCCGGGGCCAATCCATACCATATATTGCCCGGTATTCCACATTGTATTTGACTGCACCAGATGGAACTGCGCCCCTGTCCCGTTGTTGCCGACGACCCCGCCCCAGACGTTTGCGCCGTTCGCCATGTACGTCGTGTCGTAGATGACATTATTCACAAGTTTGATGTTCGAGGTATAAGGAGTATTCCAGTCGCCACCAATGTTGATCACCGGGCCAGCCGTGCCATAAATCACGCTGTCGGAGAGCGTCATATCCGATCCCCAGAAGCGGATCGCCTGCGTCCCGGCGATATAACCAAGCGGCGGAATCTCCTGGAAGTGCCACATATAACGTCCATCAATTTCGCTGAAAGTGATATGGTTTGTGCCGCTGCTGGAATTGATCCCGGCGGCAACGAGTTTGATCCCTTTTACATTGATATAGGCGCGATTAGTGACATCGATACCCCAAGCCCGATGACGTGCCTCAATGGTCTTTGTTGATGGGTTGGAGCCATCTTGTGTCCACAAATAGAGCGTGCTGGTGTTGAGATCACGGAACCACTCACCGGGAGAGTCCAGCCCTTCATATTTACCCCAGAGATAGAAATAGTTCCCGATACCGGGGGTTGTCCACGTCCCATTGATCGCGGATCGGTTGTTCCACGCACCGGGATCGGGGTTGCATTGAAAGCTGACCGAACTCCCGCTATTGCCTGTTACGTCACACGTTCCCCAGAAAATCCCGCTGCCCGGCGAGAAATTGATTTTTGTTCCCTGCCAGAAGTTTGTCGGGAAGCTGGCAAGCTGTGGCGCGGTGTATGTCGCAGAATATTGCGCGAGATTGGAAACTGCTGTTGCCCGCAGGTGCATTGAATTTTTTGGATGCGTGACTGAATCCAGTGGCAGATTGGGAAATTGCGCCTCCGGCATCATCGCATCGTTGACGAAAATCTGATTGTTGCTGATTTGCCAGACGCCTGTAACATTTCGCACGTTCATCGACCAGGGCATACTGGCTTTGTAAATCGCTTTGCCGCCTGTCAAGTCGTGCGCTGTCCAGCCTGTGATAATGTCATTCCCGCTGATTGTCACATCTTCGTTGTTGTACGCCTGAAATGTAATCGGATCAACAGCCGTACCGGAGTAATTAGGTGTGAGCGTCTCCCGGTATATTCCGGCACGAATATTGCAGGTACTGCCAGCGACAGCCACCGACGCACAGCGGCTTATGGTGCGGAACGGCCCGTCGGTATTTGAGCCATTAGGAGCGTTTAACGTTCCGCTCCAGCTATCATTTCCATTGGTTGCCACATAAAAGGTTGTTCCGGCAGCGGCAACTCGTCCTACACCCAATCCGGCAGGTATCGCCAGCATGAACGCAATTACAATAAACCACAGCGTGCGAACCTTATTCATCGGATATTTCCTATGCAAAACTACACAAATTATCTCATAGCCTACTCAATCGAATAGACGACGATAGTACCAATACCCAACGATTTGAAACTTTTTGCACTCTGATCCCGGACTAAGTTCATAGAGGGAAGTGAATGCAGCAAAACGAGCAACATCATC
>CAYSOC010000172.1:0-14479 GCA_964432445.1 uncultured Anaerolineaceae bacterium | reverse complement strand
CGCCCTGCAACAACCAGAGCGGATTCGCAAACTCATCCTGGAATCAGCGGCCACCACGGTTTGGGACGATGATAAGAAAGTAAAACGGGCTGCACGACTTCTCTTCGGACGAGCCGAATGGATCACCTGGAAACTAATTCGGCTATTTTTGAGAATGACCCCGATTACTATGATGCAAATCATGGTGCAAGCGATGACCACCCTGGATGCGCGTGAAGTTATCCAGCGGATGCGCGAGGATGACCTGAAATTCGTGCATCGGCTGCTTGCCACCAGCCAATCAGGAACGGGATTCCTGAACGATCTCGAACATCGCGTAGATGACCTATCTGGAATCGCGGCTCCCGTCTTGGCCATGTATTCGCCATACGATAAATCAGTGCCACCCAAAAATGCGAAGCGTGTGGCTGCGGAAGTGGCAACCTGCGAACTGTATGAAGTACCCGCTGACAGTCATTTAATCTGGATTGGGTCGACTGCCGACGCAGTATGGCAAAAGCGCTTATCATTTCTCCAGCTATAGGATAAGGTGCATTTCTAAGCCTTATTCCAAGGCTTAGAAATCAGCTCCAGAAATCCGCAACGGCACCCTTGAGGCCAATTTGTGTGTATCACCTCGTTGACATCGAAGAATGCGGTGTTCCTTTAAGTTTTGGGAGGAGACGCTGGCCGATCCAGACCATAGACACGCGCCAACGGGAAGACGCATAGGACACCCGTGCTGTGGTTATTGAAGTCGCTGACTATTTCACGTGCGACTTCAACAAAGCGATCTACCTCTGCTTCGGTTTTCACAATCATCAGCAGGGTTTTATGCTCAATGGATTTATCTTCGAGTAAATCACTGAGGGACGGCATAAGGGGCAGGTCGTCCCGAAAGCCCGCCTGTCTGAGCCGATTGATACCGGTGCTGTCCAAAATGGTGATTCCTGGCGCGCCCGCGTCTTCCCAAGCCTTAAGAATCTGTGGCATCTGGCTAACGTGATTGAGTATGTACATGATCATGAAGGCCATCGGGATTATTCCTTTTCTAATTTCAAAGCAGGCGTCGTGATGCGCTTTCTTTCCTGAAATGCCCAACGCACGAGCGGTGGGGTGATCAGGGTGGTTGCCAGTGTGACCAGCACAATCGCCGGGAAAGTATTTGCGGGAATCATCCCTGCCTGTAAACCAACAGTGGCGATAATCAGTCCGACTTCGCCGCGTGAGACCATACCCACACCAACCCGTAGCCCCGAACGATTATTGAAGCCGCTCAGACGTGCGCCTAACCCGGAGCCGATAATCTTGGAGAGGATCGCCGCTCCTAACAGCGCAATCGTAAAAGGGAGCGCGTCGGCGGTCAATTGTCGCAGGTTGGTACGCAGCCCGATGCTGATGAAAAAGACAGGCACCAGCAATCCATAGTTGAGTTCGTGCAAGCCCGACTCGATCTTATCCCGAATCGGTTTATCGACCCGCCCCAGGCACACGCCAGCGATGAACGCGCCTGTGATTGCGGCGATACCACCCAAGGCTTCGGCAGACCATCCGAAAATTAACGCGCTTCCCACACTAAAAGCCAGTACTCCGCTACTAATCGGACGTTTGGTAACCCATACAGCCAGTCGAGGCAGCAGAAACCAGCCCAATCCCAGGGCTACTGCGATATAAGCAGTCATCCGAATCACAACTATCGCCACCTCGCCCATTCCCCCGCCCGTCAAGGTCACGGCGATTAGGATAGAGAGCATCAGGATAGCCAGCACATCATCCACCACGGCCGCACCGAGGAGGGCAATCCCCTCCTTCGACTGTAGGACTCCGAGTTCCAGCATCGTCTGTGCTGAAATACTGACGCTCGTTGCCGCCATGCTCATCCCGACAAACAACGCCGCCTCAAGTGAATAATTAGCAAGCAAGGCCACAGGAACAGCGAGAGCCAACGGAGCAACCACTCCTAACACCCCGCTGCTTACGGCAACGCGTCCCACCCGCCGCAGATTACCAAGATCGATTTCCAATCCAGCATTGAACATCAACAGGAGGACACCAAGTTCGGCAATATGAATCACTGTTTCCGCTAAGTGCGGATCAGTAAAGACTGACCAGCCAAACATATTCAGCAGGCTTGGTCCCAGAAGAATGCCAATGATCAGTTCACCAAGTACAGCGGGCTGACCAACCAGTCGACTGAGATACCCCGCGCTTTTGGCAGCGAGAATGATAATGCCGAGCGTCAGGAATAGCTCGATCACAGGGTTGTGGCTCATAACACCCCCTTTCGTTCCAACTGACTGAAAAACAGACCTGGCAGAACACGAACGGACTGAGGTTGTATTCAGCACCCTTGGATGTTGAGGTCGTGGATAACTTGTGCGCATTATAAATGGCTTTTGGGCAAAGTTGCATTAAATTCGTCTATAACTCGAATTAAGGCACGCTGCAATCTCAACTATTTGCTGAGACCAAATCGCGTCAAATGGATTATCTGATCAACACACTATCCTTGGATCGTGTCGTTTTCGATAAGTTCGGTATTGACCGAACAAACAGAACAGACTAAAATCAAAAAATGATAACGGAACAAAAACAGCAGTTCATCGAAGATACCGGGTTATTCTTCGAGCGTATGGGAGTCACACGCATGGCGGGGCGAATTATGGGCTACCTCATGGTTTGTGACCCACCTTACCAGTCCATGTCGGATATCGTACTAGCCCTGCAAGCTAGTAAAAGTACCATTAGTACGAGTCTGCGGGAGCTGCAGACGTTCTTCCTCATCGAACGGATAGCCCTCCCTGGTGAACGACGGGACTTCTATCGACTTGCTGAGGATGTCTGGTACCGCTCTTTCAGTGCACGGATGGGTGAGCTGACCAATATGCGTCAACTCGCTGAAAAAGGCTTGCTGGCGATGACAGGTGAACCGCCTGAAAAGCGGCGACGTCTCGAACTCATGCGAGATATGTATGAATTTATGGAGCGCGAGTTTCCCAAACTGCTGGAAAAGTGGGAACTGGAAAAACGCGCCAAGGGATATGACTGAAAGGCACAGCTCATGAAGATTCTGATTCTCACGGTTGGTTCGCGGGGTGATGTACAGCCATTTATTGCATTGGCAAAAGGATTGATAGCGGTTGGACATACGGTCACCCTATGCACCGGACGCACCTACGCGGAATGGGTACAGAGTCATGACATTCGCTATCTACCGATGAATGATGACCTGTTGCGGTTAAAAGATACGGCACAGGGTGCGGCAGCGGTTGAAGGCAAGGGTGCGTCGCTGGCATTGATTAAGCAAGTCATGCCGTTGCTGCGCGTAATGCTTGAAGATAGCTGGAAGGCGGCAGCATCAGAACGACCTGACCTGCTCATTTATCACCCCAAATCGCTCTCTGGTCTGCATCTTGCCGAAAAACTGCAGATTCCAGCCGTCATGAGCATGATGCTGCCCATGTACACGCCCACCACTGCCTTTCCAAATCCAGGGCTGATGCCTACTGCCAAGCTTCCGGCGGCACTTAACCGCATGACCTACGGACTCAATCGGTTGCTGATTGCTCCCTATGCAGGGATGATCAATAAATGGCGCAAGGAGACCTTGGGATTATCACCACGTTCGCGTTTCACCTCTGAAACGATCGACGCACAGGGCAAGCCGCTTCCGATTTTGTATGGCTATAGCAAACATCTTGTTCCAATGCATCCAGACTGGGATAACAACAGCTATGAAGCGGGATTCTGGTTTTTGGAACCGGAACATCCGTGGTCACCACCTGCGGTTTTAGTACAGTTTCTTGAAGCAGGTGCGCCCCCTGTTTACATCGGGTTTGGGAGTATGGTCAGCCGCAATCCCGAACAGAAAGCGCAGATTGCGTTGGATGCGTTAAAAGTAAGTGGTCAGCGGGGGATTCTCGCATCTGGTTGGGGTGCGCTCAAACTCAATCCTGCGGATGTTCCAAACAATGTTTTTCTGCTGAATGAAGCACCACACGACTGGCTTTTTCCGCGTATGGCAGCCGTTGTGCATCATGGTGGGTCGGGGACGACCGCTGCTGGGCTAAAAGCAGGGCAGCCTACCGTAATAGTACCGTTCTTGGGTGACCAGCCGTTTTGGGGACGATGTGTAGCCCTGATTGGCGCCGGACCAAAAACCATCCCACAAAAACAATACAACGTCGAAACGCTTGCCAACGCTATTTCGCAAGCTGTGAGTGATGAAAATATGAGACGTGCCGCTGTCACGGTTGGCGAGAAACTCGGTGCCGAAAACGGAGTAGAGAATGCTGTCCGTTTTGTGGAACATAGTCTCCAAATATAAGCTTAACGCCCCGAATTTCGGACGAAATTGGTAGTCAGTTGGCCAGTCATCAACTCAATCTAGGCACTATCTCTTAGCAACCATGTCACCATCGAGCCACGTCCTTTAATTTCAATTGGTTCACGTTGCTCTAAAATAAACTGCTGCTGCAATAACCGATAGGTCTCCATCGAAACTTGAATCGCACCTGCACAGCCATGTGCTTCCATCCGACTGGCAAGATTGACGGTATCACCCCACAGGTCATAGCTGAATTTCTTGCTGCCAATAATCCCAGCAACCACTGGGCCGGTATGAATTCCAATGCGTAGTTGGAGATTCAAATCGCCCATCGCTTGTAACGCTGCCTGCATATCCAGCGCCATATGTGCGATGGCTTGTGCGTGGTCGGGACGTGGCATCGGGACACCCGCCACCACCATATAGGCATCCCCAATCGTCTTAATTTTTTCCAGCCCATGCTGATCGGCAAGCGCATCAAAACACGAAAATACACGATTCAAGACTTCCACAACTTCTTCGGGGGTATGTGCCGCTGCAAATGGCGTAAATCCCACCAAATCGGCAAATAAAACAGTGGCTTCGTCAAACCGATCCGCAATCACGCCTTCGGAACGTTTCAGACGTTCGGCCACTGGGGCAGGCAGGATGTTCAACAACAATCGCTCGGAGCGATCCTTTTCCTCACGGAGTTCCAGTTCACGCGCCTTGCGCCGATCCATCTCATATTTCAGTTTGAGTGCCGAATGTACCCGCGCCAACAGTTCGATGCGGTGGGGCGGTTTGGTGATATAATCCATCGCTCCGGCCTCGAATGCCGCTTGCAGATCGTCGCTGTCATCACTCGTCGTCACCATGATGATCGGAATATCCTGCCATGCTTCGATGGATTTGATATAGCGACAGGCTTCGATCCCATTCACTTCAGGCATATTCAAATCGCTCAGAATGAGGTCAATTTTGTCGCCATGCAGCTTTAATTGCTCGATGGCGGCGTCTGCCGACGCTGCGCCCAGTACATCCATGAAACCTTCTTCTTTGAGCAGTTTGGTCAACGCCACCCGTTGCAGGGTTGAATCATCAATTACCAGAATCCACATGATGCCACCCCTTATTCCGATGTTTCCAGCGTTGAAATGGTCTGCAAGACCCGGATCAATTCCTGATCGAGTGCAACGAACAAGGAGGCCACATTTTCCAGATTGCCAGTTCGCCCTGCTTGCTCCAATTCGCCACTCAACTTCGTGAGTCGATCCGCCTTGAGATAGGCACTGCTGCCTTTCAAACTGTGTGCAGCATCCCGAATACCTTTCGCATTCCGATCTTTGACGGCCTGTTCCAACTGTGTCAGGAGACTCGGTGCTTCTTCGAGGAAAGCATGCGCCAGATCATGTTCAAGTGTTTCGACATTCAGGATTGGTGGTTCATGCTTGCTGGGACTAGTGCTCGTCGCTTGTCCTCTGGATTGCCCGGCACGTTCTAGGGCTGCCTGCAATTCCTGCATATACACGGGTTTGCTGATGTAGTCATCCATCCCCGCGTCCAGACAAATTTCCCGATCTCCCTGCATGGCGTTGGCAGTCATGGCGATAATGCGCGGCTGGAAAATGGTAAGCTGGCGAATCTTGCGGGTTGCTTCCAGACCATCCATTTCCGGCATCTGCACGTCCATCAGGATCACATCATAGGGCTGACGTCGCACCGCCTCAAGCGTTTCTAGCCCATTCGCCACCGTATCCACCCGATAGCCCATCCGATCCAGAGCATGAACGGCAAACTTCTGATTGACCAAGACATCCTCAGCCAGCAAAATCCGCAAGGGAATCCGCTGTGCAAGGAGCGGCGCATTTTCGGGCAAAATCTCCTGCGGACTCCGCTTCGAGGGTTGGATAGGTTGGTCAGCAAAGAGCGTTACCAGTGCATCATACAGTTCCGAAGGCTTGATCGGTTTGGTCAGGAAGGCCGTGAAATCATTGACGGCATCCGCTTGGTAGGAAACTGAGGTCAGCATCATCAGCGGCAGGTCTGTACGCGCTGTGCGTATTTTGCTACCCAGCGCGATTCCGTCCATTTCTGGCATGTGCATATCCAGAATGGCAACGTCGAAAGCGTGGCCCTGTTCAATCATCGCCAGCGCCTCGCTGGGCAGCGCCGCCTCCTGCGGAATCATCCCCCAGTTTTGAACCTGTAGGCTCAGGATGCGGCGATTGGTGGCGTTATCGTCCACAATCAACACTCGGTTGCCGCGCAATTGAGACTGTGGACTTTGCAAATGGGTACGCATGGGCGCGGCAACCGTCTGGGCGATAAGCGTGCAGTGGAAGATGGAGCCACGCCCCGTAATGCCCTCGCTTTCCGCCCACATCGTCCCACCCATCATTTCGCTGAGGCGCTTGCTGATCACCAGCCCCAGCCCCGTACCGCCATATTCGCGCGTTGTCGAGGCATCTAACTGGCTGAACGATTTGAAGAGGCCGTCCATCTTGTTCGCCGGGATGCCGATCCCAGTATCGCGCACGGCGAAATGCAGTTCGTGTTTGTCGCCAGAAATCGGAACGCTGGATACGGTGAGGACAACCTCGCCCTGTTCGGTAAACTTAACCGCGTTACTCAGCAAATTCACCAGAATTTGACGCAGGCGGGTCACATCGCCCACTACCGTCGCCGGGATGTGATCATCCATGACATAGGCCAAATCCAGCTTCTTCTCAGCGACACGCGGCGCGAGCAAATCCAGCGAGGCTTCTACGCATTCGCGCAGGTCAAACGGACGCGAGACCAGTTCGAGTTTGTTGGCTTCAATCTTAGAGAAGTCCAGAATGTCGTTAATGATCGTCAGGAGCGAGTCGCTGCTGGTGCGTACAATCTCTACGAAATCGCGCTGCTTATCGGTAAGTGGCGTATCCAGCAGCAGGCTGGTCATCCCAATGATGCCATTCATTGGTGTTCGGATTTCGTGGCTCATATTGGCAAGGAATGAGCTTTTGGCGCGATTGGCAACATCGGCGGCATCTCTGGCCTGCCGCAGTTCTACCTCGACACGCTTCTGTTCCGTAATATCGCGGATGATGGTCGCCAGGAATTCCGGCGCGCCATGTTCGTCACGCAGGACAAGCCCGACCTGTGAAACTGGAATTGGCAGCCCATTGCGGTTCAGGATTTCATTTTCCCCGAACCATGCGCCGTCGCGCATAGCGGTTGGGATATATTCTGTTGTCAGTTTTTCCAGCACCTCTGGCGCGTAAAAACTCGACAGTTCCACGTGTGTGATGTCAGCCTCAGCATCAAGCCCGATCAGCTTGCGACCTGCACGATTCATATACATGCCGCGTCCCTGCATATCGAGCATCGTCACCAGATCGGTGGTCGCTTCGAGAATCGCAGTCAGGCGGCGCTGCTCTGCCAGCGCTTCTTCCGCGGCTTCGCGTGCCTGTTGGATTTCCTTTTCTACCTGCTTCTGCTGCGAAATATCCCGCACAATCGTACCAATGGATTCGATATTGCCTGCCACATCGCGCAGGGCAAAGGTCACTTCTGAAACCGGGATGATATGCCCATCACGATGCAGGAATGCCGTTTCACCCGACCACACATCGCCGCGCAAGGCGGTTTCGATCATATTTTGGAGTTTGGGCGTTTCCTCGGCGGGATAACAATTGGCAACGTTCCAGGGAGCCGCGTCGCTGGTCTGGATTTCCGGCTTGCCGACCATACACCGTCCCGCCCGGTTGACATACAGACTCCAACCCTGCAAATCAGCAATTCCTACGTAATCGGTTGTTGCTTCGATGATGGCTGCCAAGCGGCGCTGTTCTGCCAACGTCTTTTCAAGTTCGGCGGTGCGCTCGGTCACGCGCTGCTCCAAATCTGCATTTAGTTTACGCAAGGCTTCATCGCTGGCGCGCAAGGCCAGTTCAGCCTGCTTACGTTCGGTCACATCGCGGTTATAGCTGACGATATTGCCATCGGGCAGCAGTTTCGCCACACCCTCAATGATGCGCCACGAATCATCTTTGTGTCGGATGCGGTATTCATAGCTGATGGTCTGCTCAGGATGCGCTAGTAAATCGACAATAGCTTTTTGAATCACCTCCACATCGTCTGGGTGGACAATATCGGTGAAATGGCGATTGCTGCGTTCGGCAGCGTTACCGCCGAGCATCTGTTCAAAGGCTGGACTCAGGTATTGAATAATGCCATCTGTGCCAATTGTCGCAATGCCATCAACACTGATCTCGATCAGAGTGCGGAAACGGAGTTCACTGGCGCGGATCGCTTCGGCGGCCTCCTGCTGCAAAGCATTTTCCGATTTGGCACGTTCAATTTCGATAGCGCGACGTTGGGCAAAATCGCGGCGGGCATACTGTTCCAGATAGAAACCTGCCCCACCACCAATGATCATCGCTCCGGCAAAGAAAAAATTACTGCTCAGGAATTGCACAATCCCCATCGGGGTGGTCAGGAGGTGCTGATAACCAATCGCCACCACCTCGAACCCAATCAGCACTGCGATATTTGCCAGAAGCGCGTTACGAAAGCGCAACCGCATAAACGTGAAGCAACCCATGACGACGAGGAGAATGCCAGCGTAATAATGGGAATAGGCGGATTCATCGGGCTGGCTGTGCGCGATAATTGTGGCAATCCCCAGTCCCACCGTGAGAATTGATAGGCTCAGAATCGGCTGCATCCAACGCCGAAAGATGGGAAAATAAGTCAGTAAATAGGCAATTGCCAGTTCCGGACCAATAATGCCAAAGCGAATCAGCCACGCCGTATTCCGTGCCGAAGGAATAGCCCAGGCATCCAGAACGCCGAACAGCAAGAATAATACAAAGGTGAAGAGCAATGCCGCACGCGAAATTTTCACCGATTTTTGATAATAATCATCCCGGAAAAGCTGTTCCTGCGCCGCTGGAAAATGTTGGTCTTGGAGGCTAAATACCGCGTTCATGCTCATTCCTCACAGGTAAAAACTGTGTCCGCCTATTCTGAACACAACATGTAGTCTGGAAGGAGGGAGATTCGTTACAATCAATTAGAGATTGGGCGGACAAGACCATCCACTCCGTAATCGCTGTAATTTTTTCTGCTTATTGAAAGACTATAGGGGAATACCTATGGAAAACAATCATGAGCATCGAGCTATTTTTGAGACGAGTTCCATTTTTCGCCAATTTCACCGATGACCAACTCAGCCAGATTGCCGCCATCGGCGAGATTGTGGCCTTTGCGCAGGAACATCAGATTTTCAAGGAAGGCGATAAAGCAGATCGCTTCTACATTATCGTGGGCGGCCAGGTCAGGGTATATGGGCGCAGCACTGGTGGTGAAGAAGTAGAATTTAATATTTTTCAAGCGGGGGATCATTTTGGTGAACTGGCGTTGCTGGATGGCGAACCGCGTTCGGCCTCCGCGATGTGTCTGGAACTCACCGCTTGTTTTACGTTGGAGTGTAATGCCTTCCGCACTCTGATTAATTCTTCGCCAGTGCTACTTGAGCGAATGTTCGCGGGGTTGGCACAAATGGTGCGACGGTCAAACAATACCTACTTCCAGTCGGAACTTGCTAGCCGAACGATGCACACTGAAATGGAATTGGACAGGCATCGGGCACTCTCACAGATGGTGGCGGGCGTTGCCCATGAAATCAACACGCCGTTGGGGAGCGTTGCCACTGCCGCCAGTATCATCAAGAGCCGTTTGGAGTCAGCCGAGTTAAAAACGCTGCCTCAATCGCCTGATGCGAAATCCGCTTATGCCGATGTAATTGAGGCGCTTGTCTTGTTGGATCGCAACGTCAATCGTGCCTCGCAGTTGGTCCAGTCCTTCAAACGGATTTCGGTGAGTCATAACATCGACATCAAGGAGAACCTGGATATCATCGCCGTGATTGAAGATAACCTGACCTTATTTCGCATCAATGCGCGGAAATCACATCTCACATTAGTGCTTCGGAATCAGTTGGGATCGCACAGTCCCCGGTGGGTTGGGTATCAGGGCTATCTGTCGCAAGTGCTGATCAATCTGTTTTCCAATATCGAGCGGTATGCTTACCCAGATAATGTGGGCGGCAAAGTGGAAATCACGGTTCAAGCCGATGATGATCGAACCATTCCGGTCTATCTTCTGACGGTACAGGATTTTGGGCGAGGGATCTCACCAGAACATCTGCCACATATTTTCGAGGCGTTTTTTACGACGGGGCGTGGTTCGGGTGGAACCGGGTTGGGAATGGCGATTGTCTACAATATCGTCACGACAGCCCTCAGAGGCAATATTACAATCCAGTCGGAACTGAACAAGGGGACAACAGTGATCCTCACCCTACCCCAAGTCATACCTGAGCAGGAAACGCCATAGCGGATAGCTGCTCAGGTAGAGTGGTGATGCTAGTCCTGAAACTTAGGCGACGTCCACCAGTTCAGGGTTGCTTTGCTTCCAGAGTGCGGCGAGGGAGCGGGCAAAGTTGCAGTACATGGGCAACTGTACGATGGCAATCTCAGATGAACTGTCGATCACCAGCGAGAAATCTGCCGTGCTTGCAGTTTCGGGAACATGAATGAGCAATTTCTTTCCTTGAATGACATAGCGATCTCCGGCCTCATTCACCACCACACCGGGTTGATCCTGAAGACGCGCTTTTACCGGCTTGACTGCCTCTCGTCCCGCAATCACTTCATCCCCCGCCATGAATGCCATGTCCAACCGGAAGGTTTCTGTCGTCTTGCCAGTCGCAGTGGTTTCCAGTGTTTGAATAATCTGATTCAAGACAGCAGTCATTCCGACCCGGGAGCGATTCATTTCAATGAGCACCGTCTGCAATTTGGCGAGGGTCGAACTGGCAGCCATATATGCACTCTGGCGAATGCCAGCGGTCACGAGCGAATAGAGTTTATCTTCGCTCATTTCGTTCTTTGAAAAATAACCATTGATTTCGTAACGATCTATCACGGCGCGTTCAGGTGCCAAGCCCGGTTGACCTGTGCGCACATAAATTTGCGTATAGTTGTTGGGATCAGCCTTTCGTAGGGCTTCGCAGAGTTCCAGCCCTGCCGTATCAGTTTCCATCACGACATCGATAAGCGCGACGGTGAGCGAGTTATATCCACCCTGCATCATGAGTTCGTTATTGAACAGCTCAAGCGCTTCTGCTTTGCTGCGGGCGGTGTTAATCCGCAGCGGTGCACCATACACCTTCACCTTTTTCAACGCCAGCACGGATAGTTGGAGGACATCCTCATCATCATCAACGATCAGGATTTCCCATTCATAAGCGAACATATTCGTTTCTCCCAGGATTGTGACTAAATCGACTATCGTCTGCTACTGACCGCACCTGTTTTGTACAAACAGGATTATCAATAGTCCATATTTCTCTTAGTCACCCAGGGCCTCAATTCGTTACAAGCACGCGATTTGTTCCAGTTTTCCACATCAGTGAGCCAAGATTTTTCGAAATATGTGCCGTGTTGGTCGAAGCATTCACATATATTTCTGGATCAAGGCCACATATCTATTTATTGGAGTTTGGACTAAAAGGACAATGCAGAGGGTGGGATTGGCACCGTCTGCATTGACATGGGTAATCTTGAGTTGTCGAAAACAAGAGACCCATGGATATGACAATAGATCAGCTTCAGGAATTTCGCCAACGGGTATATGAGCAGATGGGCAGGGCGCGCGATGCGCAATTTGAATTAGTGGATGCGTTGCTGCTGAACACCGAAGGGCGGAGTGTGGTGGAATTAAGCCTGAATCCGGCCTTTCGACGGGAATGGAGCAGTGTGTATGCGGCCTTGTCGGATGGACAGGTGAACACGAGCGGGCTGGAGCGGTTGTTTATGCGGCAGCTTCCGGTGAGTGAGCGACCGGTGTGGGCGGTGGACAGTACCTTGTGGCCACGGCCAGAGGCGCGAACGTTGCCGGAACGGGGGTTTCACCACAGTCCAACGCGGATCAAGGGGAACAAACCGATTGGGATTGGACATGCCTACTCGACGGTGGTCAGCGTGCCGGAGGCGAGTGGAAGTTGGGCGTTGCCGCTGACACACGAGTGGATTGCGGGTGACCAAACCGCGCTGGAAGTCGGTGCCGAACAAGTCAAACGGCTGGCCGCCCTGAGTACCGTCCGACCGTTGGTGACGATGGACAGCGCCTATAGCGGTCCGGCCTGGCTCCATGCCACCGTTGATGCGCCGTTTGACAGCCTGGGTCGGCTGCGTCCCAACCGGGTAGTGTATCGTCAGAAGCCCCCTTATGCGGGCATGGGTCGCCCCGCCGAGAATGGACCCGTCTTGAACTTGCGCCGGGCTGAAACCTGGGTGAACCCGGACGAAGCGCTGTGTCTGCGGGACGACCAGTTGGGACGCCTCGAAATCACCGTCTGGCGCACCGTCCATTTCAAACAAACCCCCGACCAGCCCATCACCGTTCTCCACCTTCATCGTTTGGACGCACGCGGCACCCGCCGTGACCCGGCTCACCTGTGGCTGATGTACACTGGACAGCAACCGTTCTGTCTGGCCACTGACTGGCGCTGCTATCTGCGTCGCTATACTATCGAGCATTTCTACCGCTTCATCAAGCAGGATTTGCTCTGGACCGACTTTGCGGGAACGGCCTTGCGCAATACTCAGCTCTGGTCGACCCTCGTCATCATTGCCTATTGGTTCCTGTTCCTGGCCCGTGTCCGGGTCCTGGACAGCGCTCGCAAGTGGGAAAAAGTCCCCGCCACCCCAGTTCCTTTGTCCCCCGGTCGTGTCAAACGCGCCTTGCCCGGACTTTGGGCGCAGATTGGTACGCCCGCTGCTCCGTCCAAAACTCGCGGAAAGTCGACCGGGCGTCCGCTTGGCTTTCAACCCCCGCCCCGTCCAAGCTATCCCGTTCTCAAAAAGCGTCCTAAACGCCTGCCTAAAGCGGCTTAACCTATTCATGCCCCTCAGTTTATCGGTCTTCTCGGCACTTTGAGCCTTGAGCTTTCATGCAGGGTTTTGTCCAAAGTCCAAGATTTAGTTTTCAAAGTATATAGACCAGTTAATCCTCCCCGTTCGGAATCGCTCAAATGGAGTTAAGCCGTCATAATCATCTCCTCTTGCATGTTAAGTACACACGTACCCCCGATCCCCGTCGGTTGGGATAGCTTTTGTCGGAAACTTCAATCACGGATATTCCAGCGTTGACAATGGCGCGGCTAATCTCCGCACAAACCATCGAAATCTCTGACTCATTTGCTATGACGCGCAGTTTAAAGACGCCTGTTGGCAGGCCATCCGCATCTTCAAAGATAGAACCGCTGAATTTGCCTTGGGCACGGCTATGGTCATCGCCCTGGTGCCATCGCTGATCGCTCGAATCCCAGTAGTAGCCTGCCCGCTCCAGGATCGCGTATAGATCCTCATGTGAGGCATTCCGCTTCATCAATACCCGCTGCCCAGATGGGAGCAACTTTAGGGTTGCCTGTGCCTCGATCAACTTCTTCGTTTGTCGCATGGTATTCACCTTTTGCCTATTCTATGCCCTTTGCCTCAAGGGGCAGATTTTGAATCACAACATGCTCACGGAGGCGAGTTCCAGCGACCGTCGCCTTCAGGTATTCAATGGCCTTTTCGTTGCGGGTACGCAAAGCTCGCAGAAACTTCATTTTGTGACCCATCGCACAGGCGTGCTGATAGCCTTCGAAGAGTTCCGTGGTCGAGACGAACCCCATCTTGAGATAAAGGGGCAGAATATCGCGGACGGCTTGGTAGGCTGGTTCGCTACCGCGCTGGTTCGCTACCGCGCTGGTCGACTTCAGTGCGATAGGCTTCTCGTGCATCCCCCAGACCTGCTTCAAATGAGGGGCGTAGGTGCAGCGGGATAAGTGCCGCGATCTGATACAGCGCTGCGCCATCGGTGGTGGGATAGGACACTTTGATTTGTTGCGCGTAACGGGTGATGTCTAATTCAGACAGCGCTGGATAGACTTGGACATCATTAGAAGATGTTCCATTCGCTGGTTCAATATCCTGATTCTTATGTCCAGTCGCGTCAGTTTGAATATCAGCCAGCAGAGTAGCGGAGTGGTCTTCTTTGATTGTTGTCTGGTCGGTTGCCTTGTTGTCTAATGTCTCGTCCATTCCACACCTACATGTCGTGCCTGATGACATTAACCACGCTTCGTGCGCGGACATC
>CAYSOC010000171.1:9292-14560 GCA_964432445.1 uncultured Anaerolineaceae bacterium | reverse complement strand
GCTCCTGGCACAATCATCGAATATACGCTTGGGCTAACCGATACCATGCAAAGCATCGCGCTCCGTTTTGGTTCAACGATTGCCGACATTGCCAACCAGAACCACATTGTAAACCCGGATATGGTCTATGCAGGGTTGCCGCTGGCGGTACAAGTTGGTGTAGAAGGACGGGCGTTGCTTGATAAAGGCACGCTCTACACTGTGCAGCCAGATGATACGCTCTATAAAATTGCGTTGCGCTTCAATCAACGTTCCGACATTTTGCAAGCAGTGAACCACCTGCCGGAATATGCAAGGTTGTATCCCGGTCAAATGCTGCTGATCCCATCCGACCAGCCGTTGATTGATATTCCCTTTGGAATGACCGCGCTGGATATGCAACCTGCGACGCCGCAGCAAGGTCGAACGCTGCTAATCCGCTTGACGCTGCAAAACCCGGCAACGATCAGCGCTTCATTTCTGAATCAAAACCTGGTGTTGATCAGCGAAGACCAGCGCACCTATAAATCGTGGGTAGGCGTGCCTGCCCTGATGATTCCCGGCGTCTATCCCTTTACGCTGACACTCACCGATGCAAATAACAACAAGCAGACGATCACGCGCCAGATCGTGATCGGAAATGGTGGCTACTATTCGGAACGCATTACGCTACCTGCTGATCAACTTGATCTGCTCGATCCGAAGGTGACACAACCGGAACTGGAAAAAGTGCTGGCACTTGTTGCACCCGTCACGCCCAAACGCTATCTGACCGCACCGTTGGGCTTACCCGTCGCGGCGGCAGTGACTTCGCAATATGGCACGCGGCGCAGCTATAACGGCGGTCCATATGATCAGTTCCACACCGGAACAGATTTTATGGGGACAGTCGGCGCTCCAATTTATGCACCCGCACCGGGTAAGGTCGTTTTCACCGGGCAATTGTATGTGCGCGGCAATGCCACCATCATCGATCACGGTTGGGGCATTTATACGGGTTACTGGCATCAGAGCGAATTTCTGGTGCAGGTTGGCGACGAAGTGAAAACCGGGCAACTGCTCGGCAAAATCGGCAATACCGGGCGTGTGACCGGGCCACACCTGCACTGGGAATTATTCGTGAATGGCGTACAGGTTGACCCGCTGCAATGGGTACGTGCCGGGTTGCAATAGTTGTAGCGTTAAACTGTATCAACAAAGATATTCAGTCTGCTCTGCCGGGATCAATATTGTTGCCTGAAAAATGGCGTGTGGGTTTGGCAGGTTGCAAAATCTGATATTGTGGCGCAGGTGATATTGTGAGTCCCCAATAACCCGTGACCCCGCGTCCACCAGCCGGCCCAAAACCAAAAGTATTGCAACCTGCCGGGGCAACGTTTTGAATGCACCGGCTGAAAACCCCTGATACAGTGGCAAAATAATAACCCGTCGTGCTGATCTGATCCGCATCCCAATCGCCTGTGATCGGTTGCGCCGTTCCAATCGAATTCACGAAAGCCAGATCGCTAAAAGTAATGCCACTCGGCGTGTGATTATTCGTGAGATACCACATCTGTGCTGCTGGTCGATAGATGCCAACACTATCAAAACCGTCGCCGTCCCAATCGCCCGCTACGCCAATATCACCGGGGTTGCCATAGATAGCGAAGTAGTCGCTGAAACCTGTGGAAAGATAATCCTTCAAATACAAAATTCCGTTGCTGTTGCGATAGACACCAACACCATCGCGGGTGATTTGGTCGTCCCATCGACCTGCCAGTGGCGCGTCATCAGGGTTACCGAAGGTGAAAAGATAGTCTACAGCCGGAGTGGTGTTACTGTTGCTCAGGAAGAATTGCCCGACACTACTACGATATACCCCAATAGTCGAAATGCCATCACCGTTCCAATCGCCTGCAATCGGCAGGTCGGATGTGTCGCCACCAAACGCAACGGTCAGATCAGCGCTGCCACTGGTGTTGCTTTCACGTAGATTGAAAATGCCGTTGTAGTAGACGCCGGGGTGATCGGGGAAGATTGTTGGGGATGTGGCAGGTTGGCGTGAATAAATGTAGGCTGCGCCTGTCGGATTTGAGAATGCCCCCGTTGTGTAAGCACCAATAATTACGCGATTGCCATTTCCTGAGATAGAAATAGATTTTCCAAAACCGTCTGCTGCACGAGGGTTGGGACTCGCTAAATTTTGTTCATATGCCCATGTTTCTCCAGTGCGCGCAAAAATAAACGAATCCTGATTAGCTGTGTATTCACTTTCGAAAGCACTGATGGCAGCAATGTTACCGTCGCTGGATAATGATACTGAAGCGCCAAATCGATAGCCGTTAAAAATATTAAGGTAGGGACTTGCTGCCAATTCCCCTTGTAATTCCCACATACCTCCGATATGTTTATAAACGTAGGCTATTCCACCGGGGGTCGACATGGCGCAAGATATATAGCATCCTTTTGGTGAGCCGATGATAGCGGTGCTGCCATCCTGTGAAATTGCTACTGATTCCCCAAACCAACTATTATCCAAATTTAGGCTATTTCCCGTTACTTCCTGTGCATCACTCCATGTCGTACTGGTTCGGGTGAAAAAATATCCCCATCCTCGTCCCGGCGTAGCTCTTTCCCGTCCCATTGCTGTCACTAATGCTGTATTTCCATCCCCGGAGAGTGCAACGGCAAAACCAAACCTGTCATCGACAGTTTGGTTAGGGTAGGTGGTAATTTGCTTTTGCAGCGTCCAAACCGTACCATTGCGCACGAAAATGTATGCGCTTCCAGAGGGACTGCCATGAATGTCGCCTATGATCGCTGTGCTGCCATCTGCTGAAACAGCCATTGAATAGCCGTATGCAGAAAAACCAGTAATCAGTGTTTGCTGATATTGCCATAGATCGCCATTTCTCACGAAAACATCACCTTTTGGACCAAGCAAAATGTAATTACCGTCTGCCGAAATCGCTCCTATGAATTCATGTTCAGTCCTGTTGATCTGTTGATGTTCAGCCCATCTTCCATTTTTCCATAAATACACATAAGCACCAACATTGGAGACTTTTCCAACAACAAGCGCAATCAATCCATCAGCGGATAAGGCGACTTTGTATCCAAACTCAGCATAGTCTGATAAATTACTTGGCATAAGTTGTGCCTGCTTTGTCCACGTACTCCCTTGCGCCCCTACCGATTTTTTATTGAACGATCCAACCCCGATAACGATAAACAAAATAGTTACGATAGAAGCAAGGCGACGCACGTGTGTTTCCTTTACTATTACGAGATTCCAATAAAAACCCGTTAGATTATACAATAAGATGCAGGCACTCTACCGCGTCTAATGTCGCAATGCTATAATCGAACGTTGACTTCGTGAAAAGTAGGACTGGCTAAATGTTCATTAAAAATGCGCTGCGCCGTGTGTTCGGCGATCCTAACGAGCGTGAAATAAAGGTACTGAGCGAAATTGTAGAGGAAATCAACGCGCTCGAACCGGAGATCAAGGCGCTCTCGAATGACCAGTTGCGGGCAAAGACCGCAGAATTTCGGGCGCGTCTGGAAGAAGGCGAAGCGCTCGATGACCTTTTGCCGGAAGCCTTCGCCGCCGTGCGCGAGGCATCACTACGTACTATCGGTCTTCGCCATTTCGACGAGCAGATGATCGGTGGCACGGTGCTGCATCAGGGCAAGATTGCGGAAATGAAGACAGGCGAAGGCAAGACCCTTGTCGCTACCCTGCCGCTCTACCTGAATGGCCTGACCGGACGCGGCGCACATCTCGTCACACCCAACGATTACCTGAGTAAAGTCGGCTTGCAGAATATGGGGCCGATTTATCATTCGCTTGGCCTGAGCGCTTCGGTCATCCAGAACTCGGCGGCTGATCCGTCGCGTGGGTCGTTTATGTATGACCCCACCTACCAGTCAGACGACGAACGCTATCAGAACCTGCGTCCCGTTTCGCGGCGCGAAGCCTATGAAGCC
This sequence comes from uncultured Anaerolineaceae bacterium, assembly GCA_964432445.1. Lineage (GTDB taxonomy): Bacteria > Chloroflexota > Anaerolineae > Aggregatilineales > UBA2796 > JBBRMW01. The sequence goes on along the minus strand of CAYSOC010000171.1, from coordinate 10,612 downwards.
GATATTACCTATGGCACGAATAACGAATTCGGCTTCGACTATCTGCGCGATAACATGGTGCGCGAACTGGATGAAAAAGTCCAGCGCGGACACGTTTATGCCATCGTGGACGAAGTAGACAACATTCTGATCGACGAAGCCCGTACCCCGCTCATCATCAGCGGTACGGCAGACGCTCCCAGCAAATTGTATGAAACCTTCGCCCGTATTGTGAAGAAACTCCAGAATTCCAGCCCGGAAACGGTTGATCAGGAAGATGTCGAACCGGATGGCGATTATGTCGAAGACCTCAAGACGCGCACCGCTTATCTGACAGATCGCGGCGTGGAGAAGGTGGAAGCGGCGCTCAAATCTGCGGGACTGCTCAAGGGCGATGATGTCTATCACCCCGACAACGCCGAAATGATCCCCTATCTGGATAATAGCCTGCGCGCCAGCGTTGTCTATACCAAAGACAAGGATTACATGGTCGAAAAAGGCCAGGTGATCATCGTTGACGAATTTACAGGCCGTCCGATGTATGGTCGTCGTTTCAGCGAAGGTCTGCACCAGGCGATTGAAGCCAAAGAAGGCGTCAAGGTACAGAACGAAAACCTGACGATGGCTACTGTGACCTTCCAGAACTATTTCCGTCTGTACGAAAAGCTGGCTGGCATGACCGGTACAGCGCTCACCGAAGCAGACGAATTTGACGAAATCTATAAACTGGAAGTGACCGCGATTCCGACGCACCGCACTGTTATCCGTGACGATATGGAAGACCTCGTTTTCATGAACGAGAAATCCAAGTTCAACGCGGTGGTGCAGGAAATCAAGGAGCGCAGTCAGGCCGGACAGCCGATCCTCGTTGGTACAGTGGCGATTGAAACCAGCGAAAAACTCTCGAAGTTGCTGGATCGCGCAGGCGTGCCGCACAACGTCCTGAACGCCAAGCAGCACGAACGCGAAGCCATCATCATCGCGCAGGCGGGTCGTCCCGGCTCGGTCACGATTGCGACGAACATGGCGGGTCGTGGTGTCGACATTTTGCTTGGTGGCAACGCTGATGGCCTCGCGCGTGAAAAGCTGCGCCGCGACGGGATCGAAATCACCGAAGCCACGCCGGAACAGTGGGCGGCAGCGCTCAACGAAGCGAAAGCCGAAGTCGAACGGGATCGCAAGAGGGTCATCGATCTCGGCGGTTTGCATGTCATCGGTACAGAGCGCCACGAAGCCCGTCGTATCGACAACCAGCTTCGCGGACGTTCAGGCCGTCAGGGTGATCCGGGTTCATCGCGCTTCTATCTCTCGATGGAAGATGAATTGATGAAGCGCTTCGGC
>CAYSOC010000171.1:0-9282 GCA_964432445.1 uncultured Anaerolineaceae bacterium | reverse complement strand
GGCGGGGATCGCGTCAAGGGCATCATGGAACGTCTGAACATGCCCGAAGACCAGCCTATTGAACACCGCATGATCAGCGGCTCGATCCAGCAGGCACAGGTGCGCGTCGAAGGCTATAACTTCGATCTGCGCAAGCGCGTTCTGGAATATGATGATGTGGTCAACAAGCAGCGTCTGGTGATCTATCAGCAGCGCGATGAAATCCTTGATGCCGAAAATCTGCGTGAACAGATTGAAGGCTGGGTAACAGAAGAGATTGATGATCTGGTAGAGACACACCTGCCCGATCCCAAAGAAGCCAAAAAATCTACCGAGCATGAGCATTTCGACACTGAAAAGCTGTATCAGGCGGCAGTGGCACTCTTCCCCGTCCCGGAAAGCATCGACCATACCCGTTGGGAACATATGGATGCCGATGACATCAAGCTGGAACTGACGAAGGGCGCACTGGCAACCTATCAGCATGTCGAAGAAAAGCTGACGCCAGAGATTATGCGAATTGCCGAACGCCAGATCATGTTGCAGGTGATTGACCGCCTCTGGGTACGCCACCTGACTGATTTGGATGTACTCCGCGAAGGCATCGGCCTGATGGCGATTGCGCAGCGCGATCCGCTGGTTGAATACAAGCGCGAAGCCTTCATCATGTGGGAAGAGTTGCAGGCGCAAATTCAGCGCGGCGTGATTCAGTTGATCTTCCGTGTCGAACTCGCCCCACAATCGCAGGCGCAACTTGCCGCGCAAAATGGCGCACCTGCCGCAACGCTGGCACAGGCCAACACCATCGGCGCGCGCAATGTGCAGGCGCGTCAGGCCAGCATCGCCAAATATCTCCCGCGTGAGGGTGGCGAAGCCGGACAAGGCGCACCACGTCCCGTTGCCGACAGCGCCCCGGAGCCAATGCGCGCGACGGAATGGGACAAGGTTGGACGGAATGATCCTTGCCCATGCGGTAGCGGTAAGAAATTCAAGAACTGCCACTATCCGATCATTCAGGCGCAGCGCCAAACGAATCGGAAGTAGTTTGCATCGCTCACAAACTTCATATACTGATCTTTTCCAGACCCGGCGCTAAAGCACCGGGCTAGACTCAAAATTAGAGCATCGAGCCGTAGTTTCCGGGTTGGGCTTGCTTTTTGAGATTAGCCTCTGCTTCAGCCAGGGATCAGGAAAACAAAATTGTCGGTGTGTGAATTTCGGGGTCGCCTCTATCATATTGGCGACCCTTCCCATTTTTAATTTTGGATTGCGCCTTTTGCGCCATAGTCCTGTATATATCAGGATATTTCATGGAGATAATGATGAACGCCTTTCTGGAACGCCTGACCAACGCGAAGACTGCCCCGATCCTTGCGGATGGCGCGATGGGGACAATGCTGGCGGCGGGTGGAGCGCCGCTCGATACTACGTTCGATATGCAGAATATTGACGATCCGGCGCGCGTCATGGCGATTCATCGTGCCTATCTACAGGCTGGCGCGGAGTTAATCGAAACAAATACGTTCAGTGCCAACCGCTACAAATTGCACGCCGAGGGGGGATCGCTCCCGGTGGCGGATGTTAATCGCGCCGGCGTGGAAATCGCCCGCAAGGTGATCGCAGAGTTCCCGGATCGCAAGATATTTCTGGCGGCAGCAGTCGGGCCGCTGGGCGTTCGACTCGCACCCTATGGACGAATCAAGCGGGCGCAGGCGCTCGAAGCGTTTACCGAACAGATCAAAGCGCTGATTGATGCCGGAATCGACGCCCTGATCCTCGAAACCTTCACCGATTTGAACGAACTCGATCAGGCAATTCTGGCGGCCCGTGCTGTCGCGCCAGATGTACCGATCATTGCCTCGATGACCTTCACCCGCGATGCGCGTACCGTGCTTGGCGATACGCCGCGCGATGTAGCGAATAAACTGGCAGAAGCGGGCGCAGACGTAATCGGTGTGAATTGCTCCAACGGCCCCAGCCAGATCGCCCGGATTGCGCGGGCAATGCGTGCGGCGCAACCCGATAAACTGATTACCGCAATGCCCAATGCAGGCTACCCGGAAGAAGTCGGCGGGCGCATGATGTATCCGGCGACACCGGAATACTTCGCGGAATATGCGGCAGTCTTGCGTGATCTTGGCGTGGCTATCATTGGCGGCTGCTGCGGTACGACGCCTGCACACATCGCCGCGATGCGTGCCGCGCTGGATACGCGGAAAGCAACACAGATTATCGTCAGTCCGTCAGAAGATGATAATGGCGGAGCAACCATCGCGGAACAACCTACCGAACTGGCGCGCAAACTGGCTATCGGGAAGTTCGTCACGACGGTGGAAATGTCGCCACCACGCGCCTACAACGCTGCGAAATCAATTGCAAGCGCACAACTTTTGCAGGAGGCAGGCGTCGATACGGTGGACGTTGCCGATAGTCCGCGCGCACAAATGCGGATGTCCCCCTGGGCGCTCTCGCACCTGATCCAATCGCAGGTGAACATGGAGACTATCCTGCACTTCCCGACGCGCGGGCGTAACCTGCTGCGTGTACAGGGCGATTTGCTGGCAGCGCACGCGCTCGGTGTTCGCAATATTTTCGTCGTGATGGGCGACCCCACCAGCATCGGAGACTATCCGCAGGCGCACGATAACTATGACGTTGTGCCATCTGGTCTGATCAAGCTGATCAAGCAAAACCTGAACACCGGGATCGATCAGGCGGGTAACAGCATCGGTCAACCGACGAGTTTTCTGGTAGGCTGTGCGTTGAATATGGGTGCGCAGGATTTGGATAAAGAATGTCAGACGCTGGTCAAAAAGATCGAATGTGGTGCAGATTTTGCGCTCACGCAGAGCATCTATGACCCTCACGTCGCAGAAAATTTTATACTTCATTTCCAGAAACTCTATGGAAAACTGCAATTGCCGCTGCTGGCGGGTATCCTGCCGCTGTACTCTTCGCGGCACGCGGCATTCCTGCATAACGAAGTCCCCGGCATTGATATTCCCGATGCAATCCGCGCACAAATCGACGCGGCAGGCGATAACGCTTCGCGCGTTGGCATCGAGATTGCACAGAATTTGCTCAATGATCTGATTGGGATGGTGCAGGGCGCATATCTGATCCCGCCGTTCAGCCGCTATGAACTGGCAGCGGAAATCGTGGATGGAATCAAGGTCAGGCGTTAGCTTTGATCGTTGGTCGTTACGCATCCGTAGAAATCCAATTTTAAAATCATGATAAAATGGCGGCAGGAAGTGAGACAGGTTTATTGGAATGTTGACACGATTCGCCGCCATTTTGATCCTTGTGCTTATCACTCTGCCCGCCTCTGTTCGTGCCGCCGACACGCCGCCCGAACGTCTGCTTTACGGGGATACCATCACGCGCAGTTTTGAAGCGGATGGTGAAGATTTTGCGTTTAGTTTCTATGGGGTAGAGGGCGATCTGCTCACCCTGACGATGACCGCGCGCAAGGAAGGGGAAGTTGATCCAGCCTTGTCGTTGGTCGCACCCGATGGAAAACTGATTGCACAGAATGACGATTCTCTGGATGATCGCTTCGGCGTGACGAATGCGCGCCTTCTCAATTTCCCGATTCCCAAAACCGGGCTGTACGTGATCCATGCGGTGCATAACAAAGGGGAAAAAGGGCAATTCACGATGGCGCTCAAGGCGCGGCGGGCGGGCGAATCGCGCGCCAATCTTGAGTCTCCCGGTGTCGCCAATGGACGCCTTTCCAGCGCAACACCCGCCATCACTTACGAGTTCCGGGCAACGGCTGGCGAAATCCTGAGTTTTCAGGTGAAAGCCGATACCACCACCAAATTTAACCCGATTATCGCGTTGCTCAGTCCCGCCGATAAGGAAATGAGCCGCAGCAGCGTCAATAAATCTGCGCCGACGATAGCCAACCTTTCCCGCGTTTTGATCACGGAAACGGGCGTCTATTCGGTTGTGGTGCAGGGCGAAAGGACAACGGGTAAATTTGCGCTCGAAATCAAGCGTGAGCAAAAAGCCGAACTGCTCAAAATGGATAACCCTGTTCAGGAAGCGATCTCTACTTCCGAAACGGAGCAGCGCTACATCTTCGAGGGCAAAGCGGGCGATCTGGTCACCATCACGATGAAGAATGAATCCGGCAATCTCGATCCGCTGGTACGCCTGCTCACGCTCGATGGCAAGCAGATCGCCGTCAACGATAATGCCACAGGCACAGGATTGAAGAAGAGCGACGCGCAAATCGCCAGGTTCAAACTCCCTGCCGATGGCTATTACATTATTGTGGCGGGACGCGCGGCGGCTGGCCGGACAACAGGAACGTATACAATCAGCCTCAGCAAGCAGGATTAATGGCGAAAGATAAACCAAAATTTTATGTCGTCTGGAAAGGACGACGCTCCGGCGTTTTCAGCACATGGGCAGAGGCCGAAGCACAGGTCAAGGGCTTCGCGGGCGCACAATTCAAGGGCTTTGCAACCCGTGCCGAGGCCGACGCCGCCTTTCGCGGGAGCAGCAGCGATTACATCAAAAAATCGGATGGCACTGGCGCGCCCGCCAAAACCATCGACTGGAAAACAATCAGCGATAACCCGCCGCTTGTGCCGAGCGTCGCAGTAGATGCGGCGTGTGCGGGCGTCCCCGGCCCGGTGGAATATCGCGGCGTTGATCTGGCGACGGGCGATGAACTATTCCGGCTTGGGCCATTCCCGAACGGAACAAATAACATCGGGGAATTTCTGGCGATTGTCCACGCGCTGGTATTACTCGAAAAAGAGGGCAAAACAACGCCGATCTATTCCGATTCGATGAACGCGCTCACGTGGGTGAAGGCCAAAAAGTGCCGCACCAATCATACGCTGGATCATAGCAATCGGGCGTTGAAAGATTTGATCGTGCGCGCCGAGGATTGGCTGGAAACGCACAGCTATAAGAACCCTGTCTTGAAATGGGATACCGATAACTGGGGCGAAAACCCGGCAGATTTCGGGCGTAAATAAGATGGCAGAAGCGCCGCATATCCCCGTTTTGCTGCATCAGGTGCTGGATACGCTGGCAGTCGAATCGCGTCCAGACGGCTTATTTATTGACGGTACGCTTGGGGCGGGTGGACACACCGAAGCGATTCTGAGCCGTGCATCCGGTGCGCGCGTCCTGGGTTTTGACCGTGACCCGAATGCACTGGCGTTGGCACGCGAACGGCTCGCCCCATTTGGGGATCGTTTCGTTGGCGTACATGCCAGCTACGAAGAGATGGGCAAGGTTGCGCCAGAACACGGTTTTTCGGCGGTGGATGGCATCCTGCTGGATTTGGGTATCTCTTCGATGCAGGTAGATCAGGCGGATCGCGGTTTCGCCTTCAAACATGATGGTGCGCTGGATATGCGCTTCGATCCGTCATCGGATGCACCTACTGCCGCCGATCTTATAAACACGCTGGCAGAGAGCGCCCTTGCGGATATTTTCTATCAGTACGGCGAGGAAACGGACAGCCGCCGCATCGCCCGCGCTATCGTGCAATATCGCACGACCCAACCGATCACGCGCACGAAGCAGCTTGCAGAAGTGATCGCGGGCGCGATCCCGAAAGCGCATCAGGGAAAAATTCACCCGGCGACGCGCAGTTTTCAGGCATTGCGGATCGCCGTTAATGATGAACTCGGCGCGGTAGAGCGCGTCTTGCCGATTGCGTTGAATCTGCTCAAGCCCGGTGGACGCCTCGCGGTGATCAGCTTCCACAGCCTCGAAGACCGCATCGTGAAGCAATTCATGAAGCTGGAAAGCACCGATTGTATCTGCCCTCCAAAGCAGCCGATTTGCACCTGTGGACACAAAGCCAGCGTCACGCTCGTTTCGCGCAAGCCGATCAGTGCCGGGGATAGCGAAATCGCGGCGAACCCGCGCGCACGGTCTGCGCAACTGCGCGTTGCCGAACGCCTATAGTACATCTGGCTGATTTCCGGGGTTTTCGTTTGGCGAATACGGAGGCGGGCGCTATACTGAATTATTAGAATTTATAATGATGATTCTGTCACCATTTTCGGGATAAATCAGTATGGATAAACCCGCTACCACGCCGCATAACGCGCCGATTACGGATGCAAAATTGTTGCCCGTGCGCGCCCCGGCACAACCTTTCGGACGCAATCAGGCACTCGCAAGCGGTCACGTAGCGCTAAAGGCGAACACGTCCATCTTCCTGCACGGCCCGCCCGGAGTCGGCAAATCTACACTGGCGGCGGTACTAGCTTCTGCCAACATCGCCAAGAATCCCGGCGGCGTCCTCTGGTATCAGATGATCGAGGATGATGCCGATCAACTTCTGGCGCGTGTCGCCCGCTCCTATGGCATGATCGGTCTGCCAGATACGCTCGAAAAGCGCCGACAGATGATCAAAACGCTGCTGGAAAAGCGCCATCCGCTGATTGTCCTGGATGGCCTGACCGATGTGGAAGCGGTGCGCGAATTTGCACGCACTGTCGCGCCCGGAACGCCAATGATCCTCATGCACACCGAACAGGCGTCCGGCCCCTGGACGCCGATTGCGCTCAAGGCATTGCCGCAAGCCGACAGCCTTCAGATGCTCAAGGCGCTCTCCGGCGTTAAAGACCCGACAATGGAAGGTGATTTAGAGGCACTATCGCGCGTCCTGATGGGCGACCCACTGGCGCTCGAACTCGCAGGCAGGCACATCGCCGCGACGGGATCAACCCCGGCGGAATTGCTCGGCTCACTCCCATTGGGTGGCAAACTTGATCCACAGCAGCAGATTCTGACGGTTGCATTCAAGCGTCTCACGCCTGCCGCACAGGGCGTCTTTCTGATGCTGGCAGCGGCGTTCGCTGGTGGTGCGTCTGGCGGGTTGCTGGCAGAAATGAGCAACATTCCAGCCTCGCAACTGATCGGGATCGTCAAACAACTGGAAGTACGCGGCCTGACGAACGAATCTATCAGCTATGGTCAGCCGCGATTCACGATGCACGACAGCATCCAGACTTTTGCCCGTCGTTGGCTGGAAGTCAATGATCGGTTGCAGGCCGCCGAAGGTCGCACCTTGCAGGCCGTTTTGAAATATGTCAAACATCATGGCAGGGAAACGCCCGCCGACCATGATCGGCTTGCCGCTGAAATTGATAACATCATGGGCGCGGCAGCCTATGCAACCTCGCTCAAGCAAGCCGACGCGGTGCGCGATTTGATTCAGGCATTCGGGCATGATGCAGGCACGTTCGCAGTTTTGCGCGGCTTCGAGACAGAATTGAATCAGTTGCGCAAGTTGCAATTGTTGCTGCGGAATGAACCGCTGCCGATGCTGCTCCAGGCCAAACCAGCCGCAACTCCTGCGCCCAAATCGGAAATCAATCTGCCACTGACGCCGCCACCGATGCCAGCACCAGCGCCAAAACCGGAAATCGATCTGCCGCCCCTACCCGAACGCAAGCCGGATATTGAATTGCCGCTGACGCCGCCAGAGCGCAAACCAGATATTGAATTGCCACCCAAACAACCGGAACCGCAGCAGGAGCCACCAGCAAGACCGGATATTCCACCGCCACCGCCACCTGTGCCAACAGCGCCGCCGGAAGAAGGCGAACCCGTTGCGCAAAGTCCGCTGTTCAGCGTGAAGCCGATTTTCTCAGGGTTCAGTTCATCTACACCGCCACCTGTTCTGAATCCAGAACCTATAGCAGAAGAGGGTGAATCACAAAACCCATTTAGCGGTTTATCTTCCATTGCTTCTTTCGGCTCACCAGAACGGCGTTTTGGCGAAGTGACCGAAGACGAATGGGGCGTATTAAACATTCCCGATTTGCGCGAACGTATCAAAACACAAACAGATCGGGCAAAACTGGCACGGATGCACGAGATTCTGGGCGATAAACTCTCTGCCAGCGAGGGCGCAACAGCGGCAATCGAGGCCTATAGCCGCAGTGTCGAAAACTGGCGCGGGACGGAAAACTGGTCTGGCACAGCGCGCACGATGGAAAAACTCGGCAGTGCCTACTTCACCACCGGTCAAACCGATTCCGCCTCTGCCACCTATCGAATTGCGCTCAGTCTGGCCTATAAATCCGGCGAGGACGCCCTGCGTGGCGATCTTTGCTATAAACTCGGAAGGCAGTTGGTAGATGATCAGCGCACGCTTCGGCAGGCCGAAAGTCTGCTGGAAGAGGCATCTACCCTGTTGCCAGACAATCAGGATATAGCGCGGCTCCTGAAACGCGCCCGTCAACGGATTGATCGACTCACATCCAGCGGGACGAGTCTTGCGCCAGCATTGGAGAATCAAAAATTCGCCGCACAACCACCCGTATTTTCTCAATAATCAAGTTGCCTCCCATGCCCCCACGTTTGCGGGCATGGTATCAGGCGGCACGCCCGCGCAGCCTCACCGCGACGTTCATTCCGATGGGGCTGGCCGCCGCGATTGCGCTTGGTGATGATGTATTCAATGTCGTTCGCTTCGTCCTGTCGCTGATAGCGGCGCTCAGTTTGCAGATCGCCGCCAACCTGATCAACGAATATGTTGACCATGTGCGCGGCTCGGATGAGCAAAAAGTGGCGGGCATGGGGATGGTCATCAAAGGCAATCTGCTCACCCCGCGCGACGTGTTGATCGGCGCGATTGCGACGGTTATAGTCGGCGTTGCAATCGGACTCTATCTTGTTACGCAGAGTGGCCCGCTGGTGTTTTACATTGGCGTTGTCGGTGTCCTGGTTGTGGTTTTATATACGGCTGGCCCCGCGCCATTGGCCTATCTGGGGTTGGGCGAAATTTCGGTATTCATCGCTATGGGGCCGTTGATGGTTCTCGGCGCGTACTATGTGCTGGCAGCGGGAAAGACCACTCCCAATTTTCTTGTCACGCCGATTCTGGCGGCGCTTCCGATTGGCTGCACCATTGCGAACATCCTGCACGCCAATAACCTGCGCGACCTGGACGCGGATCGTGCTGCCAATAAACGGACGCTTGCCGCGCGCTTCGGGTTGCATTTTGCCCGTCTTGAATATCTCGCATGGATGATCGGCGCGTATCTTTCGCTGGTGTTTCTGGTCGCGGGGCAGTGGTTGCCACCGCTGACATTGATCGCGCTGGCAAGTATTCCAGAAGCGTTGCGACTGGTCAATACTGCGAATACCACTATTGAACCAATGCAATTGCACATCCTGCAAGGCAAGACAGCCCGTTTTCATCGAGATTTCGGCCTTATGCTGATCATGGGCTATCTGGCGTGGGTGATTATTCGCGCGCTGCTGACACCACACTAAAAGGATTTATTTTAAAAATGTCGCAATATGTTCTTG
>CAYSOC010000170.1:0-14626 GCA_964432445.1 uncultured Anaerolineaceae bacterium | reverse complement strand
GTATGTTCACCGCCAACACCATGTCCAGCGTTGCCGAGGCGATTGGGATGGCTCTGCCGGGTTCAGCCTCTCCGATGTGCGTTGGCAAGACGCGCGAGGAAATCGCCCGCGCCAGTGGCGAAGCTGTCCTGAATCTGCTGGAATTGAATATCACCCCGCGCGACATCATGACGCGCAAGGCGTTTGAAAACGCGATTGCGGTAGCGGTCAGCCTCGGTGGTTCGACCAATCTGGCGCTGCATATTCTCGCTATTGCGGCAGAGGCAGGCGTCCCGCTGACACTGGACGATATTAATGAGATCAGCCATCGCACACCGTTGATCGCCAGCATGAAGCCGGGTGGCAAGTATGTTATGCAGGATTTGGATAACATCGGCGGTATTCCGCAGGTGATGAAGCAACTGCTGGACGGTGGTTTCCTGCACGGCGACGCACTCACGGTCACGGGAAAGACTGTCGCTGAAAACCTTGCCGATGTGGTGTTCGATCCAAATCAGGAAGTGCTGCGCCACCACACCAACCCGATTGCAAAGACAGGTGGCCTTGTCGTTTTGCACGGCAACCTCGCGCCACAAGGTGCAGTCGTGAAAGTCGTCGGGCTGGATGGGCATGACAAGCATCGTGGTCCCGCGCGCGTATTCAATAGCGAAGATGAGTGTTTCGATGCTGTGCAGCACCGCAAAATCCAGAAAAATGACGTGGTGATCATCCGCTACGAAGGGCCAAAGGGTGGCCCCGGAATGCGCGAAATGCTGGCAGTCACGGCGGCAATCGTCGGGCAGGGATTGGGTCAGGATGTGCTGCTCATCACCGACGGGCGTTTCTCCGGCGGTACACACGGGCTGATGGTGGGTCACGTCGCGCCGGAAGCGATGGCAGGTGGCCCGATTGCGATTGTCCATGATGGCGACATCATTTCAATCGACACCATTGCCGGAACGCTCAATATCGAATTGAGCGACGAAGAGATCAAACAACGCCTGAGCCAGTGGCAAGCGATTCCACCGCGCTATACGACGGGCGCACTGGCGAAATATGCCAAACTGGTGACTTCTGCCGATAAGGGCGCGGTCTGCGGCTAGAATTCCGGGTCGGCGTGGGCGTCAATCTATCCGATTGAACGCTCACCGCTGACCTCTCCTTGTAATTCCTAATATAAAAACGGGATCAGCTTGCGGGTGCGTTTGCGATATTCAGCATAATCGGGATATTGTTGCGCCAGCCAGTCTTCTTCTTTGGCAGCCTTGCGATCAAAGAAAATAATCAGCACCAGAACCAGCACAAGTGCAATCAGGCTGGTTCGGAACAATGCCCAACCGAGCGCGGCCAGAATCACGCCAGCGTACATCGGGTGGCGCACCAGACCATAGATGCCGCTGTTGACAAACTTTCCGCTTTTAATTGGCTTCGGAAACACCGAAAAACTATGCCCTAGTCCGCGCCCCGCAATGGCAACCAGCACCAACCCGATAGCGCCGATCACCAGCCCGATAATCGCCAGAATCGGCGTCAACGGCTCACCGAGATATTGACCCGGTATAAAGAAAATCCCAAGCAACAGGACGACCTGTACCGCGACCCAACCTGCTCCACGATCCTTCTGCATGGCTAGAACCCCAATGCCCGATAGGTCATGAGTGCGCTCACGGTTTTGGCGTCACAGATTTCGCCACGCAAAATCATCGCCTGCACTTCATCGAGGGTATAGCGTTCCACTTCCAGAAACTCATCAACATCATGTTCCAACCGCGATTCGATCAGGTCACGCGCCAGAAAGAAATGGATAAATTCGGTTGAATAGCCCGGTGCAAGGAAGACGCCGCCGATCTTTTCGATCCGTCCCGGTTTATAGCCAATCTCTTCCTGGCATTCCCGAACGGCACAGACTTCCGGCTCTTCACCCGGTTCGAGCGTCCCCGCCGGGATTTCGAGCAAAGTGCGCCGTGCAGGAAGCCGAAATTGACGCACCATGACCAGTTTTCCATCGGCATCGAAGGGCAACAGCGCCACCGCCCCATTATGGCGGACAACCTCACGAGAGGCGGTTGTGCCATTCGGGAGTTGCACCGTTTCCCGATACAGGTGTACCACGCGCCCATCGTAAATCAGTTCATTCTGGATGCTTTTTTCGTTGAGGTGATCAGACATGCTATGTATCGCCTTTTGGATGGATTAATGAAAAGGGCGGATCAGCAACGACCCGCCCATCAGGTTAACCGAGAATCAGCGACAGTCTCAAAGACTGTCCGGGAAGCCCAATACACCCCACCCTAAATCCCTCCCCGCTGGCGAGGAGGGACTTCCAAACCGGCGTGACTTGGCTCCCTTTCCCTGCCTGCGGGGAAAGGGCAGGGGATAGGGGTCAATCCTTTTCAAACAGTCTCAGGGGATAATCAGTACCTGTCCCATGTAGATCAGGCTGATGTTGCTGATGCTATTGGCTTGTGCCAATGCCGTCGCAGAGACGCGGAAGCGTGCCGCAATCCCGAAGAGCGTATCGCCTTCGCGCACCGTATAGGTCTTGCCGCCGTTGCCCAATGGCGGGATAGAACCCGGTGGCACTGGCGTACCAGGACCACCGATCACGATGATCTGTGTCGGGATAACGCCGCCGACCTGACCACAATAAGGCTGTGGCACTTTTAGGTATTGACCCGGACGAATCAACTCAACATTGACGACGCCATTTGCGGCAGCAAGGCGTGTGACTCTCATACCCAGGCGTGCCGCAATGCTATAGAGCGTATCATCGGGGAACACGAAATAACGGCAGGTCGTGCCATCAAAATATCCAGCCGCGTGTCCACCGGGGATGCCGGGTGTGCCTGCGGGTGTCGCCGTGACATAGACCGGAACGAACTGTCCGGTTGGCAGTGGTGGCGGTGTTGGCGGGTTGCCGCTGCCATCAGGTGGCGGTGTCGGCCCGTTGTATGTAGCAATCGACGTTAGCAGTAAAATAGCGGACTGAGTTTGCGTTGAACGCTCAATAATTAGTGTAGATTCAGCATTGATAAAGGCTTGCTGCGTTTGCGTTGCTTCATTTTCCTGTGGATTAGGGAGCATCGCAATTTTAGTTGGGGTGATGATAGGCGGTGCGGCAGTTGGCAATGGCGTATACGTTGGTGGGGGTGTATAGGTTGGGTAAGGCGTATAGGTCGCCTGATCCGGCAGCGGAGTATGCGTTTCTTGTAACGGCAACGGCGTGTTTGTCAACACAAATGCCACCTCTGTTACAGGCGTTTCCGTTGGGAAGCCAACGACAGGGGTCTCACTCGGAAACTGTACAAGGTTGGGCGTTTCCGTTGGTGCAAAAATAACTGTTGGGAGCGCTTCCGTCGGGGGCGGCACAGATGGAGTAGCGACAAATGCCGGGCCTCCCTGTGGGGTCGACGTTGATTCAAGTGCTGCGCCCGCAGTCTGGAAACACCCGGATGCAGTAAGAGCAATAAGGACGAGGCTGGCGGTCAGCCCAAAGGGTCGCAATTTAAATGATCGCATGTAACTAGCAGCCTCCTCGACGGTGGGCAGGTGTAGAGCGCAAACCGAAAAACGGTATTTGAAAACAGTGTAACAAAAGCCTCTGCAATCAGCAAGTAGTATAGGAGTATGGGGTGCAGATCAAGATCATTAGGCTGGGAGGATATTTTGGGGTAGTCAAGTGAGAGCGGCGACGAAAATTGGCTTAATCCAGACTATGGGAGACACTATACATTTCACGACGGGTCAGGATAATTCGTCATGGACAGCTTTGCGCTAAAACTTTTGCTTACCCCAACATTGATCGGGCTGATTAGCGTAGCGGGTCGCCGTTGGGGACCAATGATTAGCGGGCTGTTGGTCGGTTTGCCGCTTACCTCCGGTCCGGTTGCTTTTTTTCTCGCGCTCAATCAAGGCGTATTCTTCGCCAGTGCCACCGCTATGGGTACACTTGCAGGTACAATCTCACAAGCGGCTTTCTGCGTTGTTTATTGGCTGGTCGCTTTTCGTTTCAATTGGGTGATAACGGTTCTGCTGAGTAGTCTTACATTCATTGCGTTCACCGTAGTGCTTCAATTTCTGAGTCTCCCTTTAATTCATTTATATGCGTTGGTCATCCTATGCTTGCTACTGGCACTGCGCCTCACGGCCAGAGCGATAGATATGCCAGTGTCTACCGCCAGACAACTACCCGGTTGGGATATTCCAGCCCGGATGATTGTCGCTACAACCTATCTTGTATTTCTGACGAGCATTGCCCCGCTAATTGGCTCTCACCTGACCGGATTGCTGTCTCCATTTCCATTATATGCTGCCATCCTCGCCGTATTTGCACATCGCCTGCAAGGGCCAGCACCAGCGGTCAGCGTGATACGCGGGCTGATTGTCGGTTTGTTCGGCTTTGCCAGCTTCTTCGTGGTTCTGTCGGGATTGCTGCCGTTGGCAGGAATAGCACTTGCCTTTGCCGCCGCCATTATTACTGTGCTGATAATTCAGGCCGTAGCATTGCGGCTATTACGACGAACAGGTAGCTAGGGTACACTCTGTTACCTTTCCGCTAGCCCATTCTCATCAGAGCTAAAATAACATGCCCGGTATCTGGATTTGTTGCATTCGGAGAACCTTCGTGAAACGTTTGGCAGGGACTGTCAGATGAAGGGAACTGTTCGGCATTGCGCACTGAACGCCCACGATACGCGCGCGGGGGAGGTGTACTTGTTGGATGAAGGGAACTGTTCGGCATTGCGCACTGAACGCACCGGGCGGTATAGGAGAAATTTGTAACAACCCAGACTCCCATAAGTCTGAGTTGTCGGGCAAACAGGCATTCCCTGTTTGCAGATAGAAAGACAAGTACGGCGTTCAGCCTGCTCCCAGTATGTACCGGATGCTGTGTCCGGCCAGCAGAGCAGCGACGATCAGCCCGCCAAAATATAGAACCGTTGCCACCAGAAACAGATACCCCGCCACGATCAACAAACCATCGCGCTGGAGCATCCCCGCCGCAAGCAACAGGCACGCAATCCCCGGCAACGTATTGGAAAATGGAATTAGACCAAGCGGAGCCATTAGCAGAATCCCCGATAAGACTAACGCCAGTCCATTCAGGCGGTTAATGGTATTCCCATGTGAGAGCGCCAGCCAGCGCGGGTGGGTGATCCGATCAAAGCGTTTGAAGATTTCTGCGCCGCGATTCATGGCGGGGATCAGATGTTCCGAGGCAATACGCCGATCCAGCAGAAACGCAGGCAGCCAAGGAACCCGATTCAAGGTAACGCCTACCCCGATCAAGACAATCAGCAGCCCAAATACGGTACTAACACCGGGAATTGAAACCGGTAGCAGAAACGGAATAGTCAGAACCATCGAAAACATAAGCATTCCCTGTTCACCAATAAGTTCCAGTAACTGGCGCAGGGTGATGTATTCCTGTGAAATCTGGAGGGTCGCGGCGACCAGCGAACCAGATAAACCTTGTTCGGGGTCGTGAAGGTTGGCTTGAGACATTGGAAAAAACCTTTCCCGTGATCGCAGATTGCGAATAGCAAAAAGGCTCACCAGAAATTTGGCGAGCCTGCATAAGATACAGGAATTTTATGAATACTGAATTAAAGTTCGGATTAAAAAATGTCTCCTGAGCAAGGCCGAATTTTGCCAGATACTTTCTGAGAATCATTGACCCCTATCCCTAACCCTTTCCCCGCAGGCAGGGAAAGGGAGCCAATGCACGTCGGATTGGAAGTCCATCCTCGCCAGCGGGGAGGGATTGAGGGTGGGGTTTATTACATTTCTCTGACAACCACTTAAGGCATAAAAAACAAAATTCAGGCGGCACGGATGCACACCTGAATTTTGTTGTGAGAAAGTGAGAGAACTTACGAAATCACTGGCAACCCTGAAACATCACCGAGCGCCAGTGACGAGACAGGAACCCACGTATACACTTTCTCTGTAATAAACACACGCGCATATTTCCGGGTCGCGTCTACGCCGACCACATACCACTTCTGACCAGCGCGCAGACGGTCATCGGTGGTCATCTGTTTCCCCGGCGTATAGTACAGTGGGGTATCGCGCGTCACGGTAGTGAGGATAGCCTTGAAGGAATCATCGGCGCGCGCGATTTGTCCGGCTGTCCCGGTCAGGATGAGGGCAACAGCGGCGATAGCAGCATAACGTTTAATCACAGTACACACTCCATTACATCCGGTTACGACTTACAAATCGCATTCTAGGCGCGGGCTGTGAATAACTTGTGAATGTAATCACGGGAATTGTGATTAATTTGTGACCTGCCAAAGACCCGGATGATTGTGCGATTTTTCGCAATTCGTCTCCTTGCACAAGCCCTGCTATCTCAACAACTCTTAATGTGTTCTGTGATATGATCATTAGCGTTAAAACGTTTAAATGCCTGGGGACATCAATCGTGATAGCACAAGAAGAACATCTCGCGCAGGTTATACAGGCAAAGCTGGGTGGCGTCGTGCGGGATATAGAACCAATTCAGAAGGGCATGGGACACAGGATGCTTTCGGCAGAGTGGGAGCAGGATGGGGTTGTTACCCCGCTCACCATTCGCTGCTTCAGCGGAGTGCGTGCCAACGATGAGGCCCGTAACGAAGCGGGCGCATTGCGCGAATTGTGCAGCGAGGGCTATCCCGTCCCTGAAGTCTATGGCTTGTTCGATGACCCGAATCTGCCAGATGCGCCGTTTGTTGTGCTGCAATATATGCCCGGCGAAACGGTCACACGGGTAGCCTTGCAAAACCCGGATCGGATGCAATATTGGCTGGAACGCGCATCTGATTTGCTCCTGAAATTGCACGGGATCAAGTGGGAAACAGGTTATGAATGGATCGATCCACTCAGCCCGTTGGCCTATGCCGAGCGCATGATCACCTGGTGGAGTCGCCAATCCAGCGATATGAATATTGACAACGATCCTGATTTGCGCGCCGGGTTCGACTGGCTGAAATCGCACGTCTATATTGCACGGCAAGCCAAACAGCAATCGCTGGTACACCGCGATTTCCACTCCGACAACCTGATTTGTGATGGAAAGAAGATCATTGGCGTAATCGACTGGGCAGATTTGAAGATCGCTGATCCTGCTGTCGATGTCGCGTGGACGTATATGATCCTCAAGACGGAAGCGCCAGACGGTCTGGCGGAGATGTTCCGCGATGCCTATACCCGCCGCAACGTCGGTGTGAATATCACCCTGCCATTCTGGGAAGTGTTCAGTGCGGTCAAGCGGATCATCCAGATCGATTCAATCAAGACAGAGCAGTCGGGAAAAATCGGGATTTGGCCCGGTGCTGGCGAACTCGGACGCCTGTTGAATGCCGAATCCGCGATTCGTACTTTCCTGCATGAACGTCTCACTACAGATGAGGAAGATTGAGCAACTCACTCCTGATCCTTAACAAGAACTATCCCGGCGATTGGATGCTTATCTCGGAAGGGCGGATCGCAGAACTCGGTTCCACAGACACACCGCCCCCAACCGCCGATCAAACGATAGATGCCGACGGCTTGACAGTTCTCCCCGGTTTCATAGATGTACACGTACACGGTGCGGTTGGCTGCGATACGATGGACGCCAACCCTGAATCGCTGCTGAAAATGGCGCAGTTCTATGCACAGCATGGCGTCACCTCGTTTCTGCCAACGACGATGACCGCGCCACATGATCACATCATGCGCGCATTGAACGCTGTCCGCGAGGTGATGAACAAACCCACTGGCGGCGCGCGTATCCTCGGCGCACATCTCGAAGGGCCGTACATCAATGTAAAGATGATCGGCGCACAAAACCCGGCCTATGTTCGCACGGCTGCATACAATGAATATCGTAAACTGCTCGATCTGGAAGTCATTCAGCGGATCACCATCGCGCCGGAATTTCCAGACAATCATGCGTTCATCAAAGATGCCGTCGCGCAGGGGATCGCTGTCTCTGCCGGACACACGCAGGCAACCCCCGATGACATGAAGATCGCGATCCAGCTTGGATTGCGCCACACAACGCACACCTATAACGCGATGGTCGGGCTGCATCACCGGAATCCGGGAACAGTCGGCGCGGCGTTGGCCTTTGACGAACTGACCTGTGAATTGATTCCCGATAACATCCATGTGAACCCGGTTGCGATGCAGGTGCTATATCGCGCCAAACGCGAACACGGCGTTATCCTGATCACCGATGCGATTGGCGGAACGGGGATGCCCGATGGGAATTATTCGCTTGGCGGCCTGGCGGTCACGGTTGCCAACGGCGAAGCGCACCTCACCGAAGGCGGCGCACTGGCGGGAAGTGTCCTCACCTTCGAGAATGGGGCGCGCAACTTCCAGAACGCAACGCTGGATTTCAGCGCATGGCATGTATCGAAGGTATGCGCTGAAAATGCTGCCAAAGCCCACCCCAATATGAGCAATACAGGACGAATTGCTGCCGGATGCGACGCAGATATAGTAATATTGGATCAAAGCGGCGCTGTCCGCTATACGATTGTCTGCGGCGAAGTGGTCTATCAGGCATAGGCCGCCTCCCTCCTCGAAGGGGTTATTATGCGAAAACGACACATTTTTCCGGTAGCATTTTTGCTGATTGTCAGTATGTTTGTTGCCTTGCCGTTCCGTGCGTTCGCCTCGTCCAATCTACAACAAACCACTCCAACGCCCGAACCGATCCAGACATGGACGGCAACCGATACCCTGACTATCGCGCCGGGGTTATCTTTTGTCTGGCTGCGTGCTACGGCTGCACCCAACGCCGAAATTCGTAGCACAGTCTATCCCGGTACGCTGTTCAAGGTACAGAGCAACGTTGCGCCTGCCTATGATGGCTATGGACAGGTATGGTGGCTGGTACAGGCTCCGGTATTGAATCGCTTCGGTTGGGTGGAACAACGCTCACTGGTGATCGTGACGCCTACCGCAACCAGCGTTGCCTCACCGACGGCCATAGCTTCGCCAACACCGGATGGTTCACCCATCCCTGCCGTAACCATTACCCCCGGCGGAACAGGTGGCCTGGTCACATTGCCCGCACCCACAGGCATTGCCGGGACTGCTGTCCCCGGATCAAGATCAACGCCGCAGCCCTGGCGCGTTCCGAATGTGTTGTTTGTCAAATCTACCGTTGCCTATGCGTGGTTACGCGCGTTGCCGAACTCGGCGGCGGCAGTGATCGATTCGGTGGAATTGGGTGGGTTAGTAATTGTAGCAGGTGATCCGGTCTACGACGGTACACAGTGGTGGTGGAAGGTACAATCTTCCTATACGGGGCGTATCGGCTGGGTGGAACAGGACTCTATCGAACGTGCCGAATACAAGACACCAACCCCCGGTATGAGTGGGTAAAATCTCTGGTTTTATGAATTAATTGAAGCGGACGGGCTTCTGCCCGTCCCTGCAAAAACTGCGATTTTCCCCATAGGGACGCCATTCCTTCCAGCTACTCTAAAAGTTTGCAATACCCCTTTAATCGGACATTTTTGTAAAATTACACATATGCCGCAATTGATCGGATTTTGTAAGGAAACTTACAAAATTCAGATGGTGGCTTATCGGCTTATTTCTAATACAATTTTCATATGCTACAATGGCTATGCGTGTGTGCGTGTGTCGGGAACGTATTGGCGCAAGTTTCATGGCAGCACGGAAATCTTTGAGGGGAGAAAGGACTTTTCGATGAGAGAAGTACAACGAGTACCATTCGGGCGGAGGCTGGCGATGACAACGCTGGCGAGTTCGCTCATCGTGGCGGTGCTGATGATGGCGCTTCTGGGCGTCCGTGCTGCCAACCCGGTCCTGGCCGCACCGGAAGAAGCAGACCCGGCGTCCTTTGGCCCGGTAGCTGGACAACCGCTGGCACAAGGTAACACCATTCTGCCAGTTGGCCTATTCGATGATACTGACAACCGCATTAGTTATAGCGGGCGTTGGTTCAGCGGTTCGCAATATGTTGCTGCTTATAATAATACGATGCACTTTACCAAAGATCGTGCCGCCCGCATCCAGTTTAGCTTTCAAGGCACTGGTTTTATCCTTTATCGCGTCACCTATAAAAGTCGCGGTCTGGTCGAAGTCGTCGTCGACGGCAACGTCTATTATAAAAATAACTTTGCCGAAATTTCGGCGTGGCGTGTTCCGCTCACAGTAAACGGCCTCGCCAACGGGGTACACACGGTAGAAGTGCGCAACACATCGCAGGATTTCTACATGGACGTTGACGCAATTCAGGTGTTCAATGGCCCCGCTTCGATTATGTTGCCAACCGTGATTTATGGTGATGATGTCTCCACCAGCGTCGGTAGCCCGAAGACCGGCGTAGCGCCAACAGCCGTTGTTGTTGGGGGTGGTGCAACAAAGACACCCACCAAAGCAGCAGTAACCCCAGTAAGGCCCAGAGCCACACCAGTCCCTGCTTCTGGCACAATTGAAGCGCTTATTTATCACGGTCAGCAATCCGGCAGCACAACGACGCTGTTTTCGGTACTACCAGATGGTGGAACGGGAAACCCATTTATTACTGGAGCAGAAGGCAGCGGACTCAAAAATCCGGTATGGAATTCTGACCATACCAAGATTGCCTTTTCAGACGAAACCGGATTTTTGAAATTCCTGCTCGTTTCGGCTCCGCGTGCTATTGTTTCGCCAACCAGTCCAGTACAGACAGGTTCGCCCGTTGCATGGGACCCGGCAAGTGGGGCAGATCGCCTTGCATACATCAATGGTTCGTCTCTCTTCTTGTATGACAATACCTCTGGAACTTCAACCGAGTTGAAAACGACAGCTTCCTCTGGGTCACGCATTGCTTGGGCTCCAAACAAGTTAGCTTATTTTGATACAAATGCTGGCGCAACAGTATGGCTCGATCCAGCAAATTGCGCTGCTCCTCCCGGTTCTTGCCCTACTACTCAGTTAGTCGGAGATGCTCCGATTGCAGCTGATCCGGCGTTTAGTCCGGGAATTGGTCAATATGTAGCGTATGCCGATAACGACTTTGGAGGCATTCACGTCTACGATACAGATATTGGAGGAGCATCCACCGATATTACTCCCGTTGGAACGAATGAATCGTTTACTTCGCCAGTCTGGAGCAGTGACGGATCGAGGGTCTACTACGTTTACGAAGATAGATCAACCGTACCAACCACATTCACCATTAAGTACGTTCCATTGACATTCAGCAAACCACCAGCGGGAAGCAACGGGAAATTCCCGCGTGTAATCACACCAAGTCCGCCAGTGTCTGTTACTACGGTTGCTGATTTCACTCCATTATCATACGGTATTCAGGCGGCTGGTCCCGGCACACCAACCGAAACGTCAACGCCAACCGACACAGCCACTGCGACGAATACGCTGACAGGTTCCGAAACGGCAACGGCCACGCCAACGGAAACGGGTACACCAACCGACACTGCAACACCGACGGACACCGCTACGCCAACCGATACCGCTACCGCGACTAACACGCTAACAGGCTCCGAAACGGCGACAGCTACAGCCACCGAGACAGCAACGGCTACAGAAACTCCAACAGAAACCGCTACCGCCACGCCGACAGACACCGAAACCAATACACCGACAGCGACGGCTACTGCGACCAACGCCTGTATCATTCTGCCGATTACCACCAATACACCAACATCAACGCCAACCGACACGGCCACGCCAACGGAAACAGCAACATCAACCGGGACGAATACATCGACCCCGACCAGTACATTGCTGCCGATTTGTACGGCGACCAGCACCGCCAGCGCGACCTTTACACCGTCCAACACCAGCACGGCAACAGACACCCCGACGATAACGCCGACAGGTTCGGCGACGGCGACAGAGACGGCGACGAGCGTTGCAACCGCGACGGATACGCCGACCAGTACCGCCACCACGTCTGGTCCCACCAATACCGCAACCAATACCGCAACGGCAACGACTTCTGGCGCGACGAATACACCAACGGTAACGAGTACCCCAAGTTCAACCACAACGGGCGTAGCGCCACTGCAATTCGCATGGACGAATGCCTCTTCCAACGCGCCCATTGCTGGAACGATAGTCACTTTCAACTTCACGGTGACCAATCCCGTCGGTGGCGCGACCTATGACAACTTCCGGGTTTCCTTCTCGGATAGCTCGAATAGCACATTCATCTATGCGACAGCGACAGCGGGCAGCACTTTTGCTCCCAATAGTTCGCTACCCTTCAGCTTCACTTATACGGTCACAGGGAATGAATCCGTCTGCTCGATTCGCCCCGTTGCCGATATGTCGTGGACAAGCTCAACCCCATCGGTATCCGGTCTGTTTACATCGTCGGTCTATGGTGGAACAGGTGTCAACCCGGTAGTTCCGCAGATTTTGCGGCAACCAACGATCAACACCTCGACCTATCTCTCGCCAACGACAGGAACAACGACGCTCGGCTCAACCGTCACAACGACAACGACCTTCACCAACACAGGTTGTATCGCTGGCACATTTACGGTTGCTCCGAACAAGAGCGGCGATACGGTAACGATGGTTAGCCCGTCAACAAATAACCCGGTGTTCCTCACGCCCGGACAGCAGGCCAACTTCACTGGCTCACATACTGTCGTAAGCACCGATGGCGCATCGTTTGCCCTCTCGTACACGATTACAGGCAATGCAACAGTTGGTAATTCGACGATAAGTTCGCCCTCTGCCCGTACTGGCGACATCACCTATACTGTGAGCGGCGTCGCAACGACGGGAACGCCCGGCTCCGGGACGCTCTCGATTGTGAAGACCTCATCGGTTCAGAGTGCATCGGCGGGTCAATCGCTCTCCTTCACCATTACGGTGACGAACTCCAGTTCCGTCGCGTTCTCGAACGTCGTGGTGACGGATACTGTTCCGACAGAAACGATGACCGTGACAGGCGTCACAGGCAGCACCGGAGTCGCGGCAACCGCCAGCGGTAACCAGATCACCGCAGCGATTGCGAGCCTCGCCGCCGGACAAAACGCCACCATCACAGTTACTGTGACAGTGAATAGAACGGTACAAGCGCCAACAACGCTCACCAACACAGCGTCTGTCTCTGCAACCGGAGCAACGACGCTCACTGCGAGCGTTTCTGTCCCGGTGGCAACAGGTGCTTCTGTCCTGCCAACCACAGGCTATGGCTCCGATCCGCGCGAAACACAGATTCTGCTGCTCATTCTGGGCGGCGCAGCAGTGATCGCGCTCTTTTCTTTCGGTTATCTGGCGATGGATCGCGTCCGTAACCGCTAAATCGTAAGGAATGATGGTTCGCCCGTGTCACAGAAGCATGGGCGAATCTCCTTCACAGTGTTTATCGTAAATGAGAAGGCCACAATCCCGACGGATCGTGGCCTTTTTTGTGGATATGGGTTTGATATTTGACCCCCGGCTAAAGCCGAGGGCTAAATTCAAAGATAGGGTTGCAGGTATGGGTTTCTATCGAACACGCGAGAAGCCATCAGAGTTGAGCAGGCATTCATTCCCTCTCAAGGTGTTAGTGCATCTTTGGGTTTAGCCCGGTGCTTTAGCGCCGGGTCTGGAATTTTCGTTTCACATCAAACGGGATTATTGATATGGCAACCACCTCAATCATAATTTTCGATGGCGTCTGCAATCTGTGTAATCGCGCTGTGCAGTTTATCCTTAAATATGATCCCTACGGCAAATTTGTATTCACGGCGATGCAATCGGAGACTGGAAAAAATCTGCGCCAGTCCTATCACATTGCGCCGGGTGTCGATAGCATTATCCTGATCGAAGGTGATCACGCTTATAGCAATAGCGATGCTGCGTTGCGAATCGCGCGACGGCTGGTCGGGCTATGGCCTTTTTTCTATGGATTCATCATCGTTCCGAAACCAATCCGGGATGCAGTATATAAATTCATTGCGCGAAATCGTTATCGCTGGTTTGGCAAGCATGATGTATGTCTGATCCCATCCCCCAAATATCGGGATCGCTTTATCTGATAACAGGCTGTTTTTCCAGCCGTGCCACCGTGAGCGGTAATTCTGAAATATGGGTAATGACCGCATCCGGCAATATATTGATCTTCTCTGGCAGCGATGGGATTTTATCCCGATAGTCTATCAGGGCTGCCGGGCGTTCCAGCGGATCGAGCATCTGCAATTCTGGCAGCGGGACTTTCATTATGGACAGGAACCCGAATTCTTTGGGAACCTGGACATCATCTTTATAGGTATCACCAATGCTGATAAAGGTTGCCCCCGGCGCGCGTTCAATCCAGCTTTCATAAAATTTGTGCGTCGTTTTGAGATGTCCAACCAGATCGGGCATCAGAAAATCGTGAAACAACGGCGCGAGTTCCAGCCCTTCCAGCACGGGCATCTGGAATTTTGCCAGCCCCATCGAAGCGACAACCAGTCTGCGGTGTTCATCCTGTCGAAGCTGACGGAGCGCAATATCGGAATCATCGAGGATGCGGATATACGGGGGGTGGGCGTGTTCTTCTACCAATTCACGCACCGAAAGAGTTAGCTCTACTCCGAGGCGTCGGGCGACCTGTATAACAATTTCATCCCAATCAGCGGCATCCGGGGAATGTCCGTCGGATTTTCCGAGACGATTTTGAAACTCATGAACGAAGGCACTGATCAATTGA
>CAYSOC010000169.1:0-14654 GCA_964432445.1 uncultured Anaerolineaceae bacterium | reverse complement strand
TGTCCAGCGCTGGCCTCATCTGTTACGGTTTTCGCAGATCATCTGGCGGCGGATTTTCCCGCCCTGGATGACAGCAGGCGCAGTTGGCGCGGTCTATAACCGGGACGGGAAAATACTCATTGTCGAGCATGTCTTTCATCCCAAATATCCCTGGGGGTTGCCCGGTGGCTGGATGAATCGCAATGAAGACCCGATCCAGACTGTCGCGCGCGAACTCCGGGAGGAAACCGGGTTACAGGTCACGGTGGAACGTCCGCTGATCATTTCGGCAAAATCCGAACTGCGCAGCCATCTGGATTTTGGCTTTCTGTGCCGTGCTGATTCGGACGAGATACACCTGAGCGGCGAATTGCTGGACTATCGCTGGATTACGCCGGGAGAAGACGGCGTGCCGCCGATGATGCGCTTTCACACCGCCGTCGTCGAAGCCGCCGCCGCTGAACTCCGTAAGATGACAGAGGTATTGTAATGGGTACAGTAACGGGATTGGGAACGCGCCGCGAACGCCGCAGCCTGCCGATATTGGCGCTGCTTTCCGGTGGATTTTTGCTGGCAGCGCTGACATTGTTTGCCGTAGAACTGTCGCGCTACAGCGCATTGACAGGCGTCTTGCAGACGGATATTACCGTTGGTGGCGTTCCGGTTGGTGGCAAGACGCTCACGGATGCAGTGAAAACATGGGAAACGGTATACGCACAACCTGTCCAGCTTGACTACGGCGACAGCCCGATTTTGCTCTATCCAAACCAGATCGGTTTCGTGGTACGCAGCGACCAACTGCGCGGACAGGCACAGTCTCGTTCTGCCGGGTCGAGTAATTTCTGGTCGGATTTCTGGAATTACCTCTGGCGTCGCCCCTCTACCCCGGTGGATATTCCTCTCGCAGCGGAGTATCAGAAGCCGCGTTTACTGAACTTCATGCAGGATGTCGCCACCCGCTACGAACAGCGTGCCAGTGGCGCATCCTTTGACCTCAACACCATGACCTTTGGATCGGGGAACTCTGGACGCCGCATTGATATTGAAGCGGCGATCCCCCTGATTGATGATGCGCTGCGCCGTCCGACGAATCGCCGTGTGACGCTACCCCTGAAGGTAGAATCTGCCAAAAATCGCAACATGGCGACGCTCAAAGCGGCGATTATGGACTACCTCAATAATGCAGTCTATCTTGGCGTAAAAGGCATGACTGTTGATGGCCCAGGTACAATCATCGGCCTGGTTGCCATCGACCTGCAAAGTGGCGCGGAGTTATCGATCAATCCTAAAGTGGCATTCGGTGCGGCGAGTACCATCAAGATTCCGATTATGGTGAGTGCCTTCCGTCAAATTACCTTTGAGCCGGGTAAAGACATGAAATGGCTGATGGCTGCCTCGATTCTGTGCAGTTCCAATAGCGGCTCTAACTATGTGATGCAGGGGATCGGTAACGGCAACAGCGATAATAATCGGTTGCGTGATGGCATGGCAAAGGTTAACGACACCATGCAAAAAGTCGGGGCATTGAATACGTTTATCACTTCGCCGCTATATGTCAACGACGAAACAAAGTCATTCTATATCCCCTCTCCTCCAACTAACCCGGATCGTAGTCTGAATACCAAACCTGATCCCTATAACCAGACCACAGCCGAAGATATGGCGAACCTGATGCTTGGCCTCTATGAGTGTTCCGAATTTAACAGCGGGTTGCGTACCTTCCAGCCGAACGATTACACCCAGAGCGAATGTAAACAGGCACTTGAACTGCTTAGTGGAAACAAGATCGGACGCCTGATTGAACTCGGCGTACCGCCGGGGGTACGGATAGCACATAAAAATGGCTGGGCGGGAACACAGGCGTCCGGTGCAGTAGTTGCCGATGCCGCGATTGTCTATTCGCCCGCAGGCGCATATGTCCTCGTGATTTATGTTTGGGAATCACGCGCGACCCCGGATGGGCGCGGTTCGCTGGATGCGTGGCGCGCAGTCGAAGGCATGTCGCGCGTGGTCTATAACTATTTCAACCCGGAAAAGCCGCTGCTTGTCGCACGGACGCCAGAAAACGAAAATGGTGCAATTGAGTGTGTTATGCCCAATCCGAATTTCCCGGAGCGAGTCGATTTCAATAACATTAACAATGGGCGATTCACACCGAGCGGCGAAATTGTCCCGGATGCCTGTATCAACTATCCGGCGTGCATTGCCGATCCGAAATTTGCCAGTCAGAAGTAATGAGGGAATGAATTCCGAATGATTGCCATTTTACCTTATTGGATTCCGTGGGCTATTACATGGGCCATTATTGGTGGTTTAGTCACGCCTATCATTTACCGCAACAAAGGCCGTGATCCCTTGGAAGGAGCGATTGCAGGTGTCCTCGTCGGAGCTTTAGGAGGTATCTTCCTTTTAGTTTTCTTGTGGCTTGCAAGTTTGAAATTTTTGGTGCGCGCCATTTTCGTGGTCGTGTGCGTCGTTGCGATTGTTTTATTGGGGGGGAAACTTTCCGCTGAGGCGAATGTCCTTTCCAACCTGATCGCGGTGAACAACCGCGAGGGGGCGCTCCGTGCGAACCTGCCCGGCACGGCAACCGCCATCTATTTCGATAATGGAACGTTGGCGGTACAGCGTACCAATCAGCCGACCAACACACCCACCGCTACCGAGCCGCCAGAACCCACCGAACCCGCCGGGCCGGATACCAGCTTTGACCCGGAAGGCAGCGCCACGCCCAAAGTAAGCGTCAATTTTGACTATCCAGCGGCGCGCATCCGTGACCAAATCACAACCGATACCCCCGTCCCGACGATTGCGCCCACCAAACCCGGCGCAATCTCCACCAACACGCCGCGCCCGACGGTAACACCAGCCACCAGCCCAACCGCGACAGTCGCGGTCAGCACCACTTCCGCCCCTGTCCCGACAGGCGGTACGCCGCTCAAAGTACCAACCGTGCCACTCTATCAAATCCCGACGGTTGCACGCCAGCAACCGACAGGTATCCCTTCACCAATGCCGCGTTTGCGCGTCACCAACAATGATATTGTGAACATTGTGCTGCTCGGTTCGGATCAGGATGTCGATCCGAGTGATCGCAGTTTCCGCACCGACAGCATGTTGATCGTCTCGATCAACCGCACAGCGAACGTCGTCAGCATGTTGAGCCTGCCGCGTGATCTCTACGTCTATATCCCGACGCAGGGAATGCAGCGCCTGAATACAGCTTTCGGCACGGGCGAGATTATTGGTTTCCAGCCTAATGGCGGTTTTGGCCTGTTGCAGCAGACCGTGTTGTACAACTTCGGTATCCCGTTGCACTACTATGCACGTATCAGTCTGAATGGATTCAAGACGATCATTGATTCGCTGAACGGGATCGATGTGGCGGTAGACTGCCCGATCAAAGACCTGCGCTATCAGGGTCCAGTCACCGAGCGCACACCAGAGCCAACCGAATACACCGATTTCACGCTGCAACCCGGTTTCTATCATATGAACGGTTCGCTGGCGTTGTGGTATTCGCGCGTTCGCAAGAATACGACAGACTTTGACCGCAGCCGCCGCCAGCAGCAGGTCTTGCGCGCGATGTGGAAGACTGGGCGCGAACAAAATCTCGCCGTGAAAGTCCCGGAATTGTGGGGGACGATTTATCCGCTGATCAAAACTGACCTGACATTGCCGGACGTTCTCAGCCTTCTGCCAACGGCGCTATCCCTCAAGCCGGGCGATATTCGCACGTTCTACATGCAGAAGGGCTATGAACTGGAACACTTCGCTGCACCGGGCGCAGACGTGCAAATTCCTTCGTCTCCGGGCTTCCAGGAAACGCTCAATCGGTTCTATAACCCCCCTACGGGTAACAGAACCAATGCCGAAAACTTTACCATCGAAGTGATCAACGGCACGCAGGCGGAAAACATGGACAGGGTGGCGGTGGATCGCCTGCTGTGGGGTGGCTTCGATGCGGTAGCGAAGGGAAACGGTGATATTGCGCCCAAGACCGTTGTTTATGACTTCACGGGTAGCGCCAAGCCCGCGACGCTCACCGCAATGATCAAGGCGCTCAACGTCAAACAGACTGCTGTCGTCAGCCAGCCTGATCCGAACCGCACGACGGATTTCCGTGTTGTGATCGGTGCAGATTATAATTCGTGCAGCGCTGCGGGTTTTGCCAAATAAGGCCGATACGAACCGGAATCCCCGGCTTTAAGGCTTGTCCGGGAATGAAAAGTGGCGGACGTGCTGTGGTGGATCGCCCTCACCCTGAATCCCTCTCCCGCAGGAGAGGGATTTCCATGCCCGTTTGACTCCCCTTCGCCTGCGGGAGAAGGGGCTGGGGATGAGGGCTTCTTATCCCGAAGTCACGTTTATTTGCCCAGCCGTCGCAAAATGTCGAAAAATTCGTCTTCCTGTGGCGGTTTGAGGAGAAAACTATCTGCCCCAAGCAGTGTTGCCAGATCAGCCGCATCCAGAACGGAGCAAATCACCACAGGGATACCGATTGTCGCTGGATGGTTCTTCAGATGTTGCAGAATTTCCCAGCCATCCTGATTCGGCAAAAGAATATCCAGAATGATAAATGCGGGGTTGGTTTCCCGCGCCAGATTAATGGCCTGCGTTCCATCATATGCCGTGAATATCTGATAAGGCTGTCCATTGAGCAACTGGCGATAGAGTGTGATTGCATCCGGGTTGTCATCAATAATCAGAATAGAATGTGGCTGAAACGGGATTTCAAGAACGATATTTCCGGCATCTGGCTCATACAGGTGTGCATCAAGCGCCTTCAGCAGCAATTCAAAGGTTTCCTGACGCTCTGCGAACAAACGCGGAGATTCTGCTGAATCATAGCGAAAGACGATTTGTGCGACGCTTTCCTGAACATCGAACTCAATAGTGAACTGTGTGCCAGCGGAAGAACGATTCAATATCTGCGAAGCAATCCAGATAATCACCTGACGGAACAGTGTTTGATCGATACTGCGAGGCAAGGTGGTATCAACAGGCTGGATAGTAATCTCCACCTGTTGCCGTTCAGCCAGCCCTCTGATAGCAATCAGCGTCCTTTGCAGGAACGCCTCTGCATCTACCAGCGAGGGCGTGCTATGCCGCTGTGCGCGCTCAATCTCTGTATGGAGAGACAGTGAACCGGCGGCAACCGTATTCTCTTCTTTTAATTGCTCTTCAAGAACACACGTCAGCGCTTGTACCGCTTTGCCATAATCCCTATAAAACTGCCGTTCTCCGAGATTCAAATGTCGCAAGACGTACTGTACCTGTTGTTGCTGCTGATAGCGCAGGCTGAGAATACTATACAGACGATATTCTTTAGACTGGCGATTGCCGGAATCGTGGGGTTTCAGGCGTTCGATGGCAGACAACACCAGTTGCTGAAAGGCTTGAACCCGGCTGGCGTTCCCCTGTATGTGCGGCACAAGCAGCCGAACCAGCGGATGGTCTTGTAAAAAAGTGTAATCATACAAGTGCGCCAGACAGTCGCGCACCGATTCTTCAACAATGGATGTAGTTATATCTGCCATATTTTAATAACACATTCCTGAAATATTTTTTCATCTGTTCGCTTGAGTATTTTCTATAAAAGATGAGCAGATGTTCTGATTATCTAAAATGTAGTATATATGGGATCAGACGCATTGGTCAAGCAATCTGATATGAAAAGTATGAGCATCATCATTGTAATGATATGGCTGTTCTGGCTTATTGCGGCAGTCGTTTTGGGTACAAACCCGCTGTTATCGCTGACGGCATTTCTCGCACTATGCGGCTATATTATTTTTCTTGCCAGATCAAAAACAGATACAACAAGCGACCCAAAACCAAATCATGATTTACCTGTAGTGAATGTCCCACCATTCAAGCTGACAAATACGCTCAAACATGATTTGCGCGCCCCAATCAGCCTGATCATCGGGTTCTGTGATGCAATCTTTCGTGCTGCCAGGAACGGGGAACTCTCTCCCTCTCTGATGATTGAAAGCACTGAGACGATCAAGCGCAACGCCCAACAACTCGAAACCCTGATCGCCGGACTGTCTGCTCAATCGGTTCAAACCCCCGATATGCAACAGGAACAAATCGATCCTGCCACATTGATTAGAGAAACCGTTGCCCTCATCCACGACCTGATGGAAAGCCGAAACGTTAACCTGAAGATAGATATTCCCGAACCGCTGCCGATGTTATCTTTCAATCGAATGATGCTACGCCAGATTTTATTGAATTTACTACGTGGCATCGGGCAACTTATGACAAAGGACACAATAACGCTACAGGCGGTGATGCAGGGAAATTCATTTGTGGTGAGCCTTACGGCCTCGGCTTCTCGCATTCAATACGTTATATCTGATAGCACCTGGGAGGCAACCCAACGCCTCGTAACAATGCAGCAGGGGCGGCTATGGATCGAAAATGATACGTCCACGATTTATCTGTCTTTTCCGGTTGGCGGTCAAATGCCTGCTTATAACGTCTCCGCTTCTGCTAAAGCCAAACCAGCCATCGTTGTTGTTACAGATGCCGCCGAAGTGATTGATCTTTTCCGGCAGCATGTCAGGCAATATGAGGTTATCGGTACGTCTGATATTGAAGCGCTACGCACATTGAGTGTTCAACCCGTTGGTGTGATTCTGGCACAAGCGCCAGATAACCAGGCTATCGAGAAAATCAGGGCGTTGTTTGGTAGCCAAACCCCTGTAGTGGTTTGCCCGATCCTTAGCCCTCACCAGCAGATACAGGAACTCGAAGCAACTTTTCTCACCAAACCAGTCGATTATGATCTGCTTTCAGAGGCGCTGTTGGCGACAAATCGGCCTATTCATAACGTTCTGATTGTTGATGACAGCCCGGATACCACAACCATGCTGGCGCGGATGCTGGTCTCTATGCCCGCAAAGTATGCAACACAGAGCGCTCACATCGCCTATGACGCGCTTGGAATATTGCACGATAACCTGTCAACTATTGATGCTCTTATTCTGGATGTATCGCTGCCAGATATGGACGGCATCAGCCTCGTTCGGCAGCTTCGGGCAGATAGCAAAACGGCGCAGTTGCCTATCATCATCATCTCTGCCCATCATACGCTTGAGTTTATGCTGCCGGAAACCCTTTCCGCCAGCATTTCAATCGTTCAACCAACGGATAAATTCCCCACAACCATCGAAGCAATTTTCAATAGTTCAAGAGCCAGCGGATAATCTCTAACCGGGATTCGTTAGCTCCATGACCTGCTTCACAATATTTACCAATTCGTCTGGCGCGAAGGGTTTGCTGATGAACGCCTGACAGCCATATTGTTCCGCCAGGCGTGCCTCTGTTGTCCCCGCGCGTGCTGTGACCGCGATGATTGGCGGGCAGTTCTTGCCCCATTGCTTCCGCAACAACAGGGTGAGTGTGCGCCCGTCTACATCGGGCAGATCAAAATCCATCAGGATAAGCATCGGGCGTTCCTGTCTTGCAAGCTGCGCGCCCTCGAATCCTTTCAGGCAATGCCGAACCTCGTAATTCGCGGAGTTCAAAATACGAACTGTCATATCCGCATTTTGCTTGTTATCTTCGATGAGCAGTATATACGACATGATTCACTCCTTTTACGGGCGCGTCTCAGACCAGAATTCATGGGCATTTTTCACGGCATCCAGAATTTGTTGCGGCGTGGTTGGCTTTGTGAGGTAACACGCGATGTCGAATTGCAGGGATCGTTCGCGCTCCTCTTCCGGCGCACAGAGAATGACCGGGAATGATGCTGTCTCCGGGTTGGTTTTGAGCGCTTCCAGAATTTGCCAGCTATCGGCTATAGCCGCATCGAGCAGGATCACATCGGGAAGCATCCCCAGTGCTATTCCCAACGCATCCGTCCCGCTGTTGGTAGCAATCACAATGTATTCGTTAGCAGGCAGCATTTTTCGTAATCCATCGGAGATATTCGCAGCACCCTCGATCACCATCACAGTGCGTGTCGTTGTAATTTCCTGATTAACCGCGAAAACTCTGCTGATGCCGGGCGATTCTTCCGGCGCATGGACTTCTTCATGAATTTGGGTGATGGGTAAATTAAAGGTAAAGGTGCTGCCCTGCCCGACAGTGCTTTTCACAGTCAGATCGCCGCCGTGCATCTGGCAAAGCTGTTTGCTGATGTCCAGCCCCAGACCTGTCCCGCCATAGCGAATACTTGTTCCCTGATCGGCCTGGTGAAAACGGTCAAAGATGACGGAAAGTGCGCTGTCTGGAATCCCGATTCCGGTATCAGATACCGCAATGATGACCTGCTGATTTTCGATGTGTGCGTGTAAAGTCACATTGCCATTTTCCGTGAATTTGATCGCATTGGACATCAGGTTCAGGATGATCTGGCGCACCCGTTTGGCGTCGGCCTTGACCAGCGGAAGCTGATCGGGATAATCCGATTTGACCTGTACAGGTTTATCCTTGAGCAGTCCAACGGAGGTAGCCACCACACCCCGGAATATCTCGTTGAGGTTAGTGGGTGCAATTTGCAATTCCAGTTTGCCTGCTTCGATTTTGCTCAAATCCAGAATATCGTTAATCAGGCCGATCAGGTGATAGCCATTGTCCTTGATCAATTTAATGTCGTTCGCATAGATTGCCGGGAGTGGCACATTCTCGTACATTGTCGGCCTCTCCAGCATCGAACTGGTATAGCCAATAATGATATTCAGCGGCGTTCGCAGTTCGTGACTCATGTTGGAAAGAAACAGTGATTTGGCTTTGCTGGCCTGTTCCGCGCGCCGTTGGGCGATTGCCAGTTGCTTCGATGTTTCCGTTTGCTTCTTGTAGAGATACGCATTTTGTACAGCGATAGCAATCTGATCACCGAGGATAGACATAACACGCAGGTCTGTCTCGCT
Source organism: uncultured Anaerolineaceae bacterium (assembly GCA_964432445.1). Taxonomy (GTDB): domain Bacteria; phylum Chloroflexota; class Anaerolineae; order Aggregatilineales; family UBA2796; genus JBBRMW01. Next base: position 5,787 of record CAYSOC010000169.1, on the reverse strand, counting down.
AAAACGGTTTGTTTTATCAGATTGCAAATCCAGCACACCGAGCAACTTGTTTCCCGCCACCAGCGGCACAGCCATCTCCGAGCGCGTATCGGGCAATAGTGGATTATGTAGATAGAACGGATCGCGGCTGACATCGTTAACGATGATACCCGCCCCCTTGCGTGCAACGTTGGCAACGACGGATTTTTCGGAAATATGCGGGATTTGCCGCCGCTGCGCCAGAAGTTGCTGACCTGTCTCACCGGGGCTGGCGGCAAGCACCAGATGCTGCCCGGTTTCATCGATCAGGAAAATCTGCGCGTGGTAGAGGCTGAAATTGGTCTTGGTCAGTTGTGAAACCGTGTGCAGCAAATTATCAATATCCAGAATGGCGACGGCTGCGGCGCTCACTTTGGCGACGATTTCCAGTTCGCTGGTGCGCGCGATGACCCGTTCTTCCAGATTGTTGTAAAGCGTCTTTAGCTCCCGCGCCATGCTGTCGAATGCCAGCGCCAGTTCGCCGATCTCGTCCTCGCTGCGGACGGTTGGCAGCGGAATATTCCATTGACCATGACTGATCAGGTTGGCGACATGCGCCAACTGTCGCACCGGTTGCACGATGTTGCGCGTGATCACCCACGCCAGAATGAGCGCGATCAACAGCGCCAGTGCCGCCAGCGCGACGATCACGAAGCGTGCATTGTTGATTTGTCCCAGAATATCGCTGAGTTTTTCCTCGAAGACGAATATCCAATGGGTATTGTTGCGATGTGGGATGGCAATCGACGTGAAGGCTTGCAGCGCATCCGGGCGATCCGGGGAACTATAAAATGTGCCTTCGGCCTGTTGCCGCATCTTTGGCGCATCGTTTGGGCGATCTTTCTGGAATGCCACCTCGGTTTTTAGAATATTACCGAACAGTTTGGCAGTGTCAGGATGCGTCAGATAATTCCCGTCATCATCTACAATGTACGATATTTCGCCGGGATCATGTACCACATCCCCGGTAAGCACCGGTTGCGCCAGCGCATTGATGACAATCACGCCGACAATCCCGCCACCTTCGGCATAGAGCGTCAGTGAAAAGCGCAGCACAGGCACATTTGGCACATCAATCTTTTTATTGGTACGGCTGAGATCGACATCTGAAATATAGGCTTGTCCCGCCAGCCGAATGGCCTCAATATAGTAAGACTGCGCCGCTTCCAGATTCAGGTTCGCGGCGGGAACGGTTATCGGCATTCCGTTGCGCGTATCGACTCCGACAACTTCCCGGCCTGTGGTATCCAGAATACGTACCGAGTTATAGGCTGGATGATCGGTCAAAAACAGCTTGAGGTGTGATACCAGAATCGTTGTGGTATCGTCACCGTTGCCCGCCAGCGTGCCAACGAAACGCCGGATCGCGGACGACTGGCTCAGGAACAAAACGTCTCGTTCCCCTTCTGCCAGAAACTGCAACACAGCCGCCGCGCGCGACTTTACAAACTGGAGATTGCGTGCATCCGCAGTTCTCAGCAATTCGCTGGTCGTGATATTGATGCTATACGCGCCGATCAGAGCCGTCGGGATGAGGAGCGCCAGCGCGATTACCAGAATAAGTTTAACCTGAAGTCTTTTTCTAATCGCTTTTAACATTGCCAAAGCCTCATACATCATTGTATGGAAATTTGACTGTCATTCATCTGACAGTTTACCAGCACTCCAAATCGTGCCAGCCAGTCAAAAACAAGCCGGATAAATGTCAGTCCGATGACATATGAAACTCCATAGAATGGTGTCGAATGCAGCCAAAGAACAGTATGGATGGTTTGGCGATTCGTCCAGCCTGTTGTCAACACAACCAGATTTGATCGGTGAATTTAATAAGGACAAGTTATGATGAAAAGTCGGCGTTTACTCAGCGTACTTACTATTGCTTTCGTGCTTATGCTCACATTCCAGAGCGCGAACACGATTCCATCACGTGCGCAGACCAAAGAGAACCCATTCAACCCGGTGAAGCTCCGCGAACTGGCGGATAAGCTCGCCAAAGCCACCGAAGGGCAAGACCCGAACAAGTACAAACTGGCGCTGATCGTCAACGTCCTGTCGCCGTTCTGGACAGCAGCGGCGATTGGCGAACAGCGCGCATCCAGTGAGTTGGGCGTTCCGGTGGTGTTTGAAGCGCCCGCGAAGGCTGGCGATATTGCCTCGCAGCAGTCCTTGCTTGAAACGAAGATTTCCGATGGCTATTCGGGGATCGCCTTCTCCGCGATTGATCCAGCGTCTGTCGTGCCGATTGTCAAGAATGGCATCAAGGCAAAGGTCAACTTCATTTTGATGGATTCCGATAGCCCGGATAGCGGACGCGCGGCGTTCATCGGCCTGAACAACTATCAGGGCGGTTTGATTGCAGGCAAGGCGATGGTTGACGCGCTTGGCGACAAATGCGGCAAGGTTGTTGGCTTCGTTGGTTTCATCACCGCACAAAACGCGGTTGATCGCATCAGCGGCATCAAGGAAGCCTTCAAAGGCTCGAAGTGTACGCTGGAGACGGTTCTGGTTGATAACGGCGATCCGAGCAAGGCACTGAGCAACGCCGAAACTGCGATCACCACTTATCCCGATATGGCGGGCATGATCGGCATCTACTCCTACAACGGCCCAGCCGCAATTCAGGCGCTCAAGACCTCTGGCAAGTCTGGTCAGATCAAGCTGGTTGCGTTTGACCTGGCGACAGAAACCATGAAGGGCTTGAAGGATAAGGTCGTCTCGGCGGCTATCGGTCAGCGCGTCTACTATTATGGCTATCTGCCCGTCTATATCCTGTACGCGATGTCGTCCATCGGTCAGGAAAAGACAATGGAAATCCTACAGCCCTATCTGTCCGGCGATAAGAAGGATAATCTGGATACAGGCGCAGATGTTGTCACGCCGGATAACCTCGCGGCCTATCAGGAATATCTGAGTTCGCTCGGAATCAAGTCGCAGTAAGATAAGATAAACAGTCCCGGCGCTGAAGCACCGGGCTATGAGCAATAAGAACGTTGTCGATGCGCGAGGTTCGCTTGATCTATGATCGTTAATGCTCTGCGGAAATAGATCAAGCGAACGATTATTCTTCATAGTTGAATCATCGATCATAGCCCGGTACTTTAGCGCCGGGTATCAAGGACAGGATGAGCGCAGCCTTCACTGCTCTGCGCTCAGAGGCGACGGGTTGGTTCTATCTTTGAGTTGAGCCAGGTGCTTTAGCGCCGGGTCAGGTATTACGTTAATGACAGATTCGCAGCAAAAATTGCTTTTAAAGGCAACCGGAATTTCCAAGCGCTTTCCCGGCGTACAAGCCCTGAATAATGTCGATTTTGAGATTTATGAAGGCGAAGTGATCGGGCTGGTCGGTGAGAACGGGGCGGGAAAATCCACCCTGATGAAAATCCTTTCCGGAGTCTATACCTTCGACGCAGGGACAATCACGTTTCGGGATAGGGAATATCACCCGCATTCGCCCGCCGAAGCGCAGGCGCTTGGTATCAGTACGATTTATCAGGAACTCGCGCTGATCCCGTATCTGACGGTTGCCGAAAATATTTTTCTCAACCGGGAGCCGAGGATTCGTTTTTCGCCCGGCCTGATTGACTACGGAAAGATGAACGCCGATGCGCGCGAATTGCTGGCACGATTGGGGGCAAAAGTGCCAGTCTCGGTGCAACTCGGCAAGCTGCCGATTGCCGCGCAACAAATGGTAGAGATCAGCAAGGCAGTCTCCCGTTCTGCTCAACTGCTGATTATGGATGAGCCAACTTCATCACTGGCATCAAGCGATATTGACCTGCTCTTTGCCCTGATCAATCGGCTCAAGGAACGTGGTGTTGCGGTGATCTTCATCGGGCATCGGATGGAAGAAGTCTTCGGGATTGCGGATCGGGTGGTTGTCTTGCGCGATGGCGAGAACGCGGGTTCAGTGCCGATTGCCGAGGCTACCGAAGATCAGATTATCCGGTGGATGGTTGGGCGCAAAGTCGATCTGTATCCCAAGCAGGACGTAGCCATTGGCACGCCCTTGCTGGAAGTTCGCAACCTGAGCGATGGCAAGCGCATCCGCGACATTAATTTTGTGGTGCGGCGCGGCGAAATTGTGGGCATGGCGGGGCTGATCGGCGCGGGGCGTACCGAGGTTGCCCGGATGATCTTCGGCGCGGATAAGAAAGCCGGCGGCACGATCCTCGTTGACGGCGTGGAGCAGCATATCCAGACGCCAATTCAGGCTGTTAAGGCTGGCCTGGGACTCGTCCCGGAAGATCGCAAATTGCAAGGGTTGGTGCTGGGTATGGATGTCAAGGAAAACATTACCCTTTCCATCCTCAAGCAGATTAGCCGCTTCTTTGGCTGGATACAAAGCCGGAAGCAGCGTGAGATCGCCCTTGACTATCGCCAGCGTCTGGGGATTAAAACGCCGCGACTGGCGCAGATTGTGCGCAACCTGAGCGGCGGCAACCAGCAAAAGGTTGTGATTGCCAAGTGGCTGAGTATGAAACCCAAATTATTGATTCTGGACGAGCCGACGCGCGGCATCGACATCGGCGCAAAGGCCGAAGTTCACGCACTCATGAGCCAATTGGCAGGGCAGGGCATCGGTATTCTGATGATCTCCTCGGAACTGCCAGAGATTTTCGGGATGAGTGATCGCGTGCTGGTCATGTCCAATGGGCGTATCACAGGCGAATTTACCCATGAGCAATTGCAGCGTCCGAACGCACAGGAAGAAGTCATCGCCTGTGCCACGCGCCTGAATACAGTCAATATACCAGCTACAAAAATACAAGTATCAGCAAACCCGTTTTAAAGGAAACCCGCATGGCGACCATCTCAACGACAGACAATTACACGGAAGAGCAATCCCAATCAAGGCTGGGACGGCTGGCGCGTAATGTCTTCCGAACCAGCGAATTTACGCTATTCATGTTGCTCGTTTTTGGCGGGGCGCTGGTGGCGTTGCGAAATCCACGTTTTCTCGTAGCCAGCAATATTCAAACGCTGGGGCGTGATATTTCGCTGATCGGGATTCTTGGCGTCGGGGAAGCCTTTGTGATTCTCCTCGGCGGGATTGATCTGTCTATCGGTGCGGTATATGGGTTGGCGGGCGTGCTGGTCGCCTATTTCAGTGTTCCACCTGATCCATTGCAACAGGTACACACACTAGGGCTGCCCGTTCCGATTGCGGTTCTGCTGACGCTCGGCATCTGCATCATGATTGGCGTCATTCACGGCCTATTCGTCAGCAAGCTACGGATGCACGGCTTTCTGATTACTCTGGTGACGTTGGGGCTGGCGAGGGGGCTAGCCATTGCGATCACCATGAGTTACCCGATTACGGGCATCCCGGAATCGCTGTTGCCCATCGCACAGGAATCATTGGTTGGCCTGCCGATGCCGTTTGTGATTTTGCTGGTGGTTGCCTTTCTTGCGCTGATCCTGACGCGGTTCACCTACATTGGTCGGCAGATTTACGCGGTAGGGGGAAACACTGACGCGGCGCGGCTCTCTGGCGTGCCAGTGGATCGGCGGATTATCCTTTCGTATGCGATTAGTTCCTGCTGCGCTGGACTCGTTGGGATTATCGGCGCGGCACGACTCACAAGCGGACACCCAAGCGCGGGCGAAGGCGCGGAACTCACGGCGATTGCCGCTTGTGTCCTCGGCGGGATCAGCCTCTATGGTGGGCAAGGAAGCATCATCGGCGTCTTCATCGGCGCGATGATGATGGCAGCGCTCCAAAACGCGATGATCATTCTGGAAGTCTCTCCCTATTGGCAGCAGATTGTT
>CAYSOC010000168.1:0-14706 GCA_964432445.1 uncultured Anaerolineaceae bacterium | reverse complement strand
TCTGAGCTTCATCCCTCCTATTTTATCTCATCTCCATCGCTTTCAGACGGTTTCTTAGACAAATTTAGTTCAGACCACGCCCCGCAACCAGCGAAAGTAGCGCCATCCGTACATACAGGCCATTTTGTGTTTGACGGAAGTAGGCCGCGTTCGGGTGTTGATCAACTTCCGGTGTGATTTCGTCTACACGGGGTAATGGGTGCATTATGGTCAAATCCGGGTGGCGTTCCATGAATGCCGCATCGACTACGAAATGCCCTTTGTGCCTTGCATATTCCGCCGGGTCAGCAAAACGTTCCTTCTGCACGCGCGTCATGTAGAGAACATCCGCGCCTCGACTGGCAGCATCCAGACTATCCGTCTGCACAACTTTTACCCGATTGCGGATTTCTGCCACGATTTCGGCGGGCATTTGCAGCGAATCTGGCGCAACCAGCGCGACATGCACATTATTCCATTTAGAAAGCGCCTTGAGCAGGCTGTGAACTGTGCGCCCGTGCTTGAGGTCGCCGCTGAGGACGACGCGCAACCCATCGAGATTCTGGCGCTGCCGTTCGCGCTGCATCGTGTATAAATCGAGAATCGCCTGTGAAGGATGTTCGCCTGCGCCGTCGCCCGCATTGATCACGGGGATGCAGTAGGGTGCTGCCGCCTGTGCTGCTTCCTGCGCGCTCCCGATTGCCGGGTGGCGCTGCACAATCACATCGGCGTATCCCGCCAGGACGCGCACACTGTCGGTAATCGTCTCGCCCTTGACCGCGCTGGAACTTAGATTCCCATCGGCGGTACTGATGACATTCCCGCCGAGACGGTGCATTGCCGACTCGAACGACAGGCGTGTCCGGGTGCTTGGTTCATAAAACATGGTTGCCAGAATTTTGCCATCCATGACTCGCAACCGTTCACCGCGATCCAGACAATCCCGGTAAATTTCCGCCTGTTCCAGAATACGTTCCAATTCGGCACGACGGAAAGGCGCGGTGGAGAGGATGTGCCGCCCTTTGAACTGTTCATCCTGGCAAAAAAAAGACCCTTGAGATTTCTCCCAAAGGTCTTTAAATAATGCTTCCATCGTGATTCGATCAATTCGATCACGACGTTCACCGCGATCCAATGGCGGTGGATTAGGGTTCAGTTCATGCAGAGCAGTCCGATACATTGAGTTCCTACAGCCTTCTTTTTGAGCAGGACACAAACTTTCCATAATATAGCGGAGTGAGGGGTGTACGTCAAGAGCGGATTTCTGAAAAGAAGTATTTAGATCAAATTGATTGGGCATTTTTACAACAACGATTTTGGCATCCCGACAAATGGTGCCGCGCTATTCTATCTATAATCCTCGTCTACTCAGGATATAATCAGGCATAAATTTCATGTCGAAGCAGGATAAATCACTATGAAATCATCGATCATTCGCGGCATCCCACTCTTCAGGAACCTACCGGAACACGAGATTTCATATTTGACGGAAACCCTTGAAGAAGTAGAGATTCCTGCGGGAACAGTTCTTTTCAATGAAGGCGATAGCGGTGGCGACTTTCTTTTGATTCTTTCGGGCGAACTGGAAGCGATCAAAGAACTGAATACCCCGGCGGAACGGGTCGTCGCCATCCGCAAAACGGGTGAACACGTTGGGGAGATGAGCCTGCTTCGTCCCGGTAAGCCACGTTCGGCAACTGTACGCGCCCGTTCCGATATGCGTCTGCTCAGGATGACCCGTTCGGATTTCAATCGCCTATTGGTACGACAGCCCGTACTGGCCTACGAAATGACGCGCACCCTGAGTGATCGGCTCGATCAATCGGATACCGAAACTGTTCACGACATGCACCAGATCAATCAACATTTGCAGGATGCCTATAACGATTTGAATGCAGCGCGGATTCAGATTATCGAAAAGGAAAAACTGGAACACGAACTCAACGTAGCTCGGCGGATTCAGGAGAGCATCCTGCCGCAAGCGATGCCACATATTCCCGGTTATGAATTTGATGCCGTAATGATTCCGATGCGGGCGATAGGCGGCGATCTATTCGATTTTGTGGAGATTGATGCAACCCATATCGGGATCGCCGTTGCCGATGTCGCGGATAAAGGTATCCCCGCCGCGATTTTTATGGCCCTGACCCGCAGTCTGCTCCGTGCTGAAGCCTTGCGTTCTATCTCTCCCGATACCGTCCTGCGAAACGTCAATCGCGTCCTGGTAGATATGAACACCTCTGATATGTTCGTGACCGTGATTTATGGTGTTCTCAACCTCGAAACCAAAGTGTTTGAATACGCCCGCGCTGGTCATCCCGCGCCACTGATCCTGAAGGAAGGACGCCAGGTGATCGAACCCGCCGCACGCAGTGCGCAACCGCTCGCGCTTTTCAATGACTTTGAAATTGACCTGCAACAGTTGCAACTCGAAAGTGGCGATTCACTCCTGTTATATACCGATGGCGTTACCGAAGCCATGAATGAACAATTCGAGGAGTTCGGCAGTGCCGCCTTATGTCAATCTATTCTCGACATTGGCAGCACAGCACCCTATCCCTCGTGTCATGCTTTGATCCAGAAACTGGATGAGTTTCGGGGACAAGCCTTCCAGAACGACGATATTACGCTGGCGCTGGTGTATATCCATTGATTATTGCCCGTCCAGGAGTGCCTGAATCGTAGAATCCCAGTCCAGTGCTGCGCCGCCGCTTAGTCCAGCTTCAATCGTGGCCGGGTCAAGCGCCCACCCGGAAAGAATATGGTCGATGTTTTTCTGGTGTTGCCCCTGTGCTGCCGGGTGATTGCGTACCATACCCATCAGCAGGAGTGCGCGCTCGATTTGCCCTTCGGCATAGGCCAATTCACTATAATTCGTTACCTGCTGGATAATGCGCGGAAGCGAACCGATCCGCAACGACAGCCGTAACCCTTCTCCCAAATTTGCCCGTGCTGCGTCGAACTCCCCAAGTTTGATCTCTTCGTTGGCGATGTTTACCAGCGATAGCGCAATGCTATCCTTTGCGCCGATTTCATGCGCAATTGCCAGCGCTTTCTGGAATTTATCCCGTGCAGATTGATAGTCGTTCCGTTCCTCTGACAACACTCCCAGATTGGTGAGCGCCATCAGAGTCATTAACCGATCTCCAGCTTCGATTGACCATGAATGTAGCGCTTCAAAGCGTTGTTCTGCGTCCGGGTCACCCTGCCTTGCTGCCATGATCGCCAACAGGTTATAGGCTTGTGCCTGCGTTTTGAGATCGTCAATCGTCTCGGCAATTGCCAGACTTTCCAGAATCAAAGGGCGTGCCTCATCCGGTTTGCCCTGACGCGAATATTGCACCCCAAGCGTATATAACGCCCGACTCAAAACCGCCTGGTTACCACACGCGCGCGCCAGCGGCAGGGCTTCGCTGAGTAGCGCCATTGCGCCGGGATAATCTCCCTGTTGACTCAATAGACCGCCGAGCAGAGTCAGCGCTGAAACCTGATCCTCATCTGTAACTGCTGCATCCTGCGCCTCTTGAAGCGCAGTGCGTGCAGCGGCAAAATCGCCACTGTAGCGGTGGGCTTCTGCAAGTTGCCGCGCCACCGATGAACGCATCGGATCGCTTTTGGGCGTAAGTGCCATCAACCGTGTCAGGTAGGCGGCAGCGGTAACACCTGCGCTCAGGTCTAGCGCTGCCTGCGCTGCGCGCTGCAAATAGCCGCGCTGTTTATCCACATTGTTGCTATGGGAATAATGGTATACGAGCGTATCCAGCAAAGCCGATTCGGAGAGTAGCCCGGCAGCGATTTGTTCTTCCAGAAAGTATGCCAGTTGTTCATGCAACCGGGCGCGGATGGCAAAGGGCAGTTTTTCGTAGGTCGCCTCGTGTGTAACAATGTGCTTGAATAGATAGGATAGTTCCGGCTCGGTTGCATCAAGCAGCGTAATGTCCATGCTGGCGAGTTGATCGAGCGTTGCTTTCACACCGGGGAAATCGCCAAGTTCAGGCGCATAGCCCAGCAACCATCCCACCCGGAACAACCGCCCGACGATACTTGCCGCACTCAACGTATGTTGTTCCGATGCGCCCAACTGATCGATACGGCTGATGATCAGCGTGTGCAAGCTATCTGGCAATTCGATTTTTTCCAGCGCAGCAGGGTCGTACAGATCAAGTCCCCGATCATGCAAATAGTTGAGCAATTCTTCCAGAAAAAACGGATTGCCCTGTGCGATGCTCATCAGCCGATCAACCAGCAGCACCGGTACAGCCCCGCTACGTGCCGGGTATAACTGATTCAACCTGGCACGTATGGATTGTATAGCTTCCCCGGTAGTGAGTTCCGCCAGCGTGATTCGTGTAAAATGAGGGAGTGCCTCGATTCGTGGCGCTTCCAGCCGTGTGATCTGTGGCGGGCGATAGGCCAGCACAAAACATATTGGTATATCAGTCAGGATACGTGCCAAACCATCCAATAGATCGTGTGAAAGCGCGTCAATCCAGTGCAGGTCTTCAATTACGATCAGCAGCGGCGTATCCTGTGCAGCGGCACGCAGACAATCTTCCAATAGCGCCTGTAGCGTCGATTGCCGATATTTCGGTTCGAGCGTGCGCGTAAACTCATTCGCGGGAATATCAATACCCAGCAAAATACCTAGCAATGGCAACGCAGGCGAACGATGGGAAGCATAGGCATCAATCTCGCCTTCAAGCATTCGCAGTTGCTTTTTCAGCGGCGCTGCCGCATCCACATTGAAAAAAGCCGTCCAGATCGACTTCCACGCCTGGTATGGTGCATCAACCGAATCAGCCTGACAAACGCCACCATAGCCCGCAAACCCCTTGCGTCGTGCCAGCCGGATCGCTTCGGCTACGAGCCTGGATTTGCCCAGTCCGGCTTCTGCGACAATCCCGATCACCTGCGCTTTGCCCTGCATTGCCTCATCCAGCTTTTGATCGATTAGTTGCAACTCGCGCTGGCGTCCCACCATCGGCAGCACATACGGCGGTTCCTGCAAGCGGAGCGCGCGTTTGGGCTGCTCCCCTGTCAGGAGAAAGGCACTGATTGGCTCGGATTTGCCTTTCATGAGCATGGGCGGACGTGGCTCAAAATTGAATTCGTCTGCGCCTGCCTTCTGGATATGACCTGTAATCAGGATTTCGCCGGGGGCGGCTGCCTGCATCAAGCGCGCTGCAAGGTTGACCTCATCCCCTTGCACGCTGTAAGTGCTGCGTGTTCGTCCACCATATGCGCCGACCAGCACTGTTCCAACAGTGATTCCTATTTGTAAAGGCTGGACGAAGCCGAGCATTTGCGCATTATCCCGCAGATTGAGCGCGAGTTTCAGCGCACGTCGGGCGTCGTCCTCGTGCGTACTAAGCGCTCCCAGACCGATCAGCGCATAACTGCCTTTATCACCAATCGTCAATTGCAGGATCGCGCCTTCGTATCGCGCTGTACTGATCTGCATTTGCTGAATCAACATATTGAGTTGCGTTTGCGCTTCATCCGAATCAAAGTCGATGCCGATAAAACGGACGAACAGCGTCACGACAGGACGAAACTCGGTCTGTTTATTGTGATTTAGCTGTTCCCGGTGCAGCCAGTTTTGCAGTTGACTGGTGGATAGCGCCGGGATTGGAGATGACACGATAGCCGCTATCGGATCGGAATAATCTTCAAGTACCGCAAACTGTTCGCCACTGGCCTGATCGGTACGCCATTCCCGGATGTTGACCGCTGACATTGAATCAAGCGCATTCAGCGTTGCTCCATCAACAACAATATCGCCTTTTTCCGCGAGATGTTCAGCGGTTGCAGTGCGCGCCACCGTTGCTCCTGCCAGTACATCAATGTAGTGGATAGCTGGATAGCCCACAACGAACCGTCGCGCCGAACCGCTGGCAACGGCGACTTTCAATTGCAGGGCTGTTGTTTTGCCATTCGGCAGAGAAACAGCGGCAAAGGCACGCATCGCCTCCTGTAACGCGAACGCACAGGTCAACGCACGCGATGCAGAATCGCCTTGTGCTGCATCGAACCAGCACAGCATCGAATCCCCTGCGAAGCTGATCACGCTCCCGGCATAGATTTCGACTTCCGCGACGAGTGCATCATAGACTGCGTTGATATGGCTCGTCAGTTCCTCTGCGCCCAAACGTGCGCCGAGTGCTGTTCGTAGCGCTTCGGTAAGCGGTGTAAACCCGGAAATATCCGCAAAAAGTGCCGAACCGCTGGTACGATCCGGGAGCGTGTCGCCACTCGCCAGAACGCGAATGCGATCATGGGGTAGATAGATTTGCAATGGATTAATTGTCATGGGTGGCGCTTCGCTTTCGATGCCTGGATATAGATTTAACCCCCGGCTAAAGCTGAGGGCTAAACTCAAAGATAGAGTTGAAAAAGCGGGTTTCTGTCGAAAGCACAGCTATACTGCCAGAGTCAATCAAGTATTCAATTTTCTCAAGCGGTTGACCTACTCTCTGAGTTTAGCCCGGTGCTAAAGCACCAAGTCTGATCAGATTTTTCAGAACGGTTCGCTGCGATCCAGTATCACACTCGCGCTGACCATAAATATTACGGTGAATGCCAACAGCACACCCCAACGCGCGAACAATTCGCCAGATGTGCTCGGATAGTCCAGATTGAGCGCGGAAGGCGCGGGATAGATTTGCAAACCGAGCGGCGCACTTTCCAGCACGACGCCGTTGCGCGTTGGCTTACTCTCGATCACAATGCGTCCTTCGGCGTTGCGCTGATTCATGTTGATCGTCCCGCCAAGCGCTTCCAGCGACCAACGGGTAATCGTAATTTGCGAAAGCGGCTTCAACACGCCATCCATTTTGAACAGTACGCCGGGGAACAGAATTTGTACCAGCAATACCGCTAGAACCGCGTAAGTCGCTGCGTCGATTTTGTCTGTCAGTGTAGAAATGAGCAGACCGAGGCTCACGCCTGAGAGTGCAGTGAGTGCCAATGTGACGAATAGCTCAATCGGCGCGGGCAGGAACATCCCTTGCGCGGGCAATTGGACACCGATCCCCAATACAATCAAAAAGAGCAACGACGCAACCAGCGACAACCCACCGTACACCAACAACTTGGAAGTGATATACGGCGCAATACGCAGGTTGACCATGCGCTCACGGAGGAACAAACTACGTTCTTCGACAATCGTATATGCTGCCGTGAACAACCCCAGCAATACCACCGACAGCGAAGTCATAAAAAGCAACCGCTGCGCCTCATTCGCGGGCGAAAATGTCCCCATGCGTTTGATGGCACTGGATGCCGAAGGGGTAGATTTTACATTCGGGTTCGCTTTGATCTCTGCCGCATTTACAGGCAACAGTGGCAATTTTTCGAGTACATCCACCCGCAGAGTTTGCTCATCGCCGCGAGGTACGAGCATTTGCCCGCGTGATGTAACCGAACCAACAACCTCTCCACTACTGTTGGTTGATACAAGCGTTTCAAAGCTGATCAGGCCGAGGAACAAGCCCACCAGTGGCAAAACCAGCAGCATTGCCAGCAATGTCCGTATATCGCGCCGCACCAATGCCAAAGTACGCTGAGACAGCACTTTTGTCTGCTGCCAGAATGTCCCGCGTCGCTGCCCCGCAAGGCGCTTCGGAATGACCGATTCTTCTGTCGCTTGCTCAACCGGAGGATGCAGGCGGTTTGTTACATTGGCTGGATATAACGGACTGGCCTTGAATTTATCTGCCCATTGCTTTGCTGCCTCATTCATAGAGACTTTTTGACCATCGGCAGGCTTTTCGACAGGTTGCAAGACGCGGTTATAAATTTCCGAGTAGTTGCGCACACCGAAGAAGGTTAACGCATCACGCGGCGGGCCATAATAGGAAAGATTACCGCGCGCCACCAATGCCAGTTTATCGCAGAGATCGATGTTAAGCGTCGTATGCGTGACGATAACAACCACATGCCCTTGATTCGCCAACTTGCGCAGCAAATCCATCATGGATTTATCCAGACCCGGATCGAGGCCGGATGACGGTTCATCCATAAATAGCAATCCCGGTTCAGCCATGAGTTCCAGCGCGATGCTGACACGCTTCTTCTGCCCACCACTCAGGCTACCAACCAGTTGCCCCTGAAAATCGACCAGTTCCACATCATCCAGCGCGCGGTCAATGCGCTGATTCCGCGATTCAACTGGCTCATTCGGGAAGCGCAGACGCGCCGCGTAGGTCAAGACCTGCCGCACCGAAAGATTGTTTTGTACAATATCGGCCTGCGGTACATATCCAATCAGTGGTTGATAGGCGGCATAGTTTGCATATAGATCGCGTCCGTTGATCAGGATTTTCCCACCAGTGGCGCGTGCCGCACCATTCAAGGCACGCAGCAAGGTACTTTTGCCAGAACCGCTACCACCGATGATCGCTACAAATTCCTTCGGCTGAATACTGATCGTTACGTCACGCAGGGTGTTTTTCGTGGTGCGCCGAATCAATCCGGAAGTATAGGTCATCTCCACGTCGCGCCCGTCCAGTTGGAACTGCTGGACACTCGGCAGACGTTGCAAGCCTTTCGGGTTATATACAAACAGGATTTTATCGACGCGGATTACGTCGTCCTGCTGGAGCTTGACCGTCCCCTTCACTAGCCTATCATTAACATATGTACCGTTTTCCGACCCTAGATCGGTTAGCGTATGTCCATTGGCCTGTTGATCAATCTGCGCATGATGCCACGAAATGGACATTGCTTCGAGTTTGATGCCGCCGTTTGGGTCGCGCCCGATGATGAACGGATATTTATCAAACAGATAGGTCTTGCCAACCGATGCCGTTCCCATTGCCCGCTCTGCCGGGTTGGAATAGGCAATTGTCGCAACAGTATCGCCACTGGTGCTTTGCAGTTGGATCGTATCTCCGTCACGGAGCAGGGCGCTATCGGCCTGCCGTCCGTTGATCGATATCCCTTTGCCGGGCGTAATATCGAAAATGCGATAGCTGCTGCCCTCGGACATGATACGGGCATGGCGTCCGGCGGCTCCCTCTACCGGGATTTTAATATCCTGACCCGCATCCTTGCCGATGGTTAGAATTTTTTTGTCCAGCCGGACGGTGAAGGGTGACCCACCAGCGGGAAGAATACGAAATGTCGGGTCACGATCATCAATTTCAAATTTCTTGATGGAGAGCGTTCGCGCGGCAAATGGAGCGCCGCAGTTGCTGCATGTCATTGCATCGTTCGGATTCGGGGTCTTGCATTCCGGACAGATTTTTTGATTCTGGTCGGTCATCTGGTTTTCCCATGCGAGAGGCGTTCGTCTGGTTCAATAATAGTCTATTCCGCGCAAGGGGCAAGTCTGGACGGTATAATTCCCCGGCAAACAATGAACTGGAATATTTTCAATGGACAATGCGTTGAATTTTATCGGCGGGGAATGGCGTCCGGCAAAGTCTGGGCAGGTTTTTCGCTCGATCAACCCTGCCACCGAAGAACTGATCGCCGAAGTACCCCGCAGCGATACCACCGATGTGCAAGCCGCGCTGGATGCAGCAAAGAAAGCCAAAGAAGGCTGGCGACTGACCCCTGCCCCAAAACGCGGCGAAGTCCTCTTTCGCGTGGCGCAACTTCTCACCGAACGCAAAGAAGCACTCTCACATCTCCTCACGCAAGAGATGGGTAAAGTTCTGCCGGAAGCGCGCGGCGATGTGCAGGAAGCGATAGATATGGCATTCTTCGCGGCGGGTGAAGGGCGGCGTTTGCTTGGTTATACTGCCCCGGTGGAGATGCCCAACAAATTCGGGATGGCGATTCGGGATGCTGTCGGCGGCGTTGTTGCCCTGATTACGCCCTGGAACTTCCCGATTGCGATCCCCTCATGGAAAACGTTGCCCGCGCTGATCGCTGGAAATACAATTGTGTTCAAGCCTGCCAGCGATACGCCGAAACTGGCGGCAGAGTTTGTGCGCGTGTTTCAGGATGCGGGTTTGCCCGATGGCGTCTTGAATCTTGTTACCGGGCCGGGCGGTGTCATCGGCAATTATCTGGCGGATAGTCCCGATGTGCGCGTGATCAGTTTTACAGGCAGCACCGAAGTCGGCTACGATCTGTATAGCCGGGCGGCGCGCACCGGAAAGAAGGTCGCGCTGGAACTCGGCGGCAAGAATGCCGTTATTGTGATGGATGACGCTAACCTTGATCCTGCCATTGATGCCGTGCTATGGGGCGCGTTTGGTACGACAGGCCAGCGTTGCACAGCAACCAGCCGCGTGATCGTCCATAAAGCAGTTCGCGCAAAATTTGTAGAGATGCTGGCGGCGCGCGTCGCTCAACTCAAGGTTGGCTATGGCATCGATCCATCGGTACAGGTTGGCCCGTTGATCAACAATGCGGCGCGCAACACTGTTCATAGCTATGTAGAGATCGGAAAAGGCGAAGGTGCGCGGCTTGTCCTCGGCGGTAATGCGATTAACGGAACAGGTTTTTTCTATGAACCGACACTGTTTGATAATGTCACGCCGACAATGCGGATCGCGCAAGAGGAAATTTTTGGTCCGGTGCTTTCGGTAATCGAAGCCAACTCGCTGGAAGAGGCGATTCAGATCAACAACAATGTTGCCTACGGCTTATCTGCCAGTTTGTTCACCGAAAATGTGAATGCCGCCTTCCGTGCAATTCGTGATATTGCGACGGGGATTGTCTACATCAATCACGCAACGATTGGCGCAGAAATTGGCTTCCCATTCGGTGGTGTTCGCGGTACGGGTAACGGTAGCCGCGAATCTGGACAAACAGCAATCGAGACGTTTACCGAATGGAAATCGGTCTATGTCGATTATTCGGGGACACTGCAACGCGCCCAGATCGATAATCACTAAAATACCTGATGTCTGGATGGAAAGCCGGGCGTCCAGATGGGCGTCCGGCCTGATAATCCCGTATGGCTTTTATCCTGATGGAATACCATCTACATTTATTTGCAGACAAACCTTTCAAGGCAAGGTCAGATTTAACCATTTTTAGCTTATTTTTGCGCCATTCTTATCTTCTGTATATATCCGACTGCTATGATCGGATGTATGAAGAAAACGAAGGCTCCACAGAAGATAACATTCTGGCAGCGCATACAAACATGGCTGTATCCGCTACAGACGATTATGATGGTTGGTACACTCAGCTTTGTTGTCGGCGTTAGCGGCTCGATGACGTTTATGCTGGTGCGTGGCGGGACGTATAGCCCCACTACATTCCCGGTTGCGAATTTCTCCGATACACCGATTTCGGAACACGTCAATCCGGTGCAGCCGAAAACCATCAGCCCGATCTTCACACCAGAAATTCAGCATTGGTCAACAAAGATCATGCAGTGGGCAGAACTGTACGACATCGACCCCAACATGCTGGCGACAGTCATGCAAATTGAATCCTGTGGCGATTGGCAAGCTGGATCAATCGCAGGCGCACAGGGGTTGTTTCAGGTGATGCCCTTCCATTTCACAACGGGCGAGGATTCCAAAGACCCGGATACCAACGCGCGGCGCGGGATTAACTATCTCAAGCAATCGATGGCAACGGCGGGCGGTCATTTTGGCTTGGCGCTGGCGGGCTATAACGGCGGCATTGGCGTGATCAACGCAGGTTGGGCGCGTTGGGCGCAGGAAACACGTAACTATTACATCTGGGGTTCGGGCATCTATATGGATGCAATTCAGGGCAAGACCGAAAGCGCTTCCCTCCAGGATTGGCTGAACGCAGGTGGCGTCAATCTATGTGGGCAGGCGGCGGCACGTATCGCCAACCCGCCTACCCAGTTGCCGGTTGGTCAGGCTACCGGATCGTAATCGCGCCAACTTCAAAATATTCACCGCCGGGGGTTGCCTGTAATGGCTTCGGGTCTGCATAAAAATAGACCTTGAGCGCCAGTGTATACGTTCCCGGTGGCAACGTTTTTGGCAGGAGTATCTTCGGCATATCGAAGCGAAGCTCACCGGCCTGCCAGTTGGTCATTTTATCCTTCCCGCCAAGCGGCGGGCCATCCTGCTGTGCAACCAGTTTCCCGCTTTGATCCAGCAAAAACACGGATGTGCTGTATTCATTTTGGGGTTTATTCAAGACCTTCCACCACAAAGCAACAGGCAGTTTCTCCCCTGAATATACCGCCGATGGAAATTGCACGCGGCGCAACGAAAGTATCTCGCCAAACTGTGCCAGTGCGGGCGTTTGCGGCTCACGGTCATAGCGCCAGACCGAGATAATATTTGTACCGAGGTGCGTTTCGATTTGGGTGGCGGTGCGTTTATAGCCGTGTGCCTCCAGAAAAGTGAGCAGGCCATATTGATCTTTGCTCCATTGCACCAGCCATAGGGAATTGTGTGGTGTCACAAATTCCAGCAATTTGGCGTGAAACTGTTCCCTATATTTCTCATCCCATTCCGGCGCGAACACCAGCGGCAACGTGTCGGGATCAACATTCAAATCACGCCCCAAGTGATAACGTAATGCGAAACCATCTACCCATACATCCATCAGTACAGGCTCATCATTCAGCCGATAATTGAGTACATCCTGTGCAACCTGACGCCAGGGCGGTTTCACGAAATAGGAATCGACAGTGGTCAGGCTAAAAAAGAGAATCACGGCAATCAGGAAACGGCGCGCAGTACGATCCAGATTGCGCAGGCCATGCCCGATCAGGATGGTAATCGGCGGTGTGATCAACAGGAAATTGCGCGGCGTCAGGATTTGCAGTTTCGTATTGACAGCAACGATCACAAAAACAGGCAGGATAAACCAGAGAAAGAGATACGCCGTCGGACGCAGAGACTGCCAGCGGATTTGCGTTTTACCCGCCTGATAGGTGACATAGACTAAGCCAAGCAGCATCAGGCCAAACATCAGCGCAAACTGTGCGCCAAATAAGTCGGTACGAATGGTGACGAAGGTCTCCGGCGTATTCGGAATCGAGTTGAGATAAATAATCGGGCGTGTGTAGCGCACGGCGCTCTGATTCAAAAACACAAATGCCCAGGGCAACCACGCCAGACCAATCAGCACCAATCTTATTATGTGATCGACTTTGCGGCGGAACGGCGTAACCAAAAAGAGGCTGTGCAGAAATTGCGTGATCAGGATAAATGCGCCGAGATAGTGCGTATACATCAGCGCCACGCTTGCCGCGAACCACCCGATCCCGCTTCCTCGTGTCGGATGCCGACAATAGCGCAGGTAAAACAAACCGGAGAGCAACGCCAGTGCGGTCATCTGGGTATAGTGTCGCGTCTCCTGCGCCATCATAATATCATTATCGGCAAGGGCAAGGATCAACGCTGCGAGTAACCCCGCCAGTGGCGCGCGGAACGCCTCGCGCCCGAAGCGATAGGCGAGCGCTACTCCCAACAATGACCAGTATGCAGATAGCAGGCGACTCGTTAATTCACTGTTGCCAAGCAGGGCATTCCAATAGTGCAAAATGACGAAATACAGCGGCGGATGCTGATCATCTGCCATTGTGATCGTGATTTCCGAGAGCGTCTGGCCTTTGGAAAGCACCATCGACCAGCCTTCATCCGCCCAAAACGACTCTTTGTTGATGCTCCACACGCGGAGCAGGATCGCCAGAAACAGCACTATCGCTGCAAGCCAGAGCCAGCGGCTATCCGTCTTTTGCAAATTTGCCTCGATTTTGTTACCCGTTTTCTGCTGCGGATTGTACCATTTGTCGAAACGCTGAATATGGATTGGGCAAGTTGTACAAGAACAGTGTAAAAAACTTGTAGCAATTCGCATGAGAGATTTATAACAGGTGTGCTTTATATTTAGCGCAAAGATTTTTTTGCGATTTGGCAGCGTCTCCTGTTTTCCTCTGGTTAAAGACCCGAACTACGGCTTGAGGGGGCTTAGTGGTTTGGGTCTTTGGCTGTCTTGATATAATTCGTTCCCATGAAGATCAAATCCTGTCTCACTCAAATCCTGATGGTTTTGTTCGGGCTGTTTCTGGCGCTGATCGTGATTGAGGTTGGCGTGCGTCTGGCCTATGGCGCTCTCCCGCAAAATTTACAGATTATCCTGCGCGATGTGCGGGTTACACCATTTACCGACGTCCGTATCGTTCCGCCTGCGATCTGGCAGTCCGACAATGATTATCAAACAGTTACGCGCCCGAATTTACAGAACGTAAGTGCATCCGGCAGCCCGGAGATTACTTTCCCTGTCACCACCTATAGCTGGTTCGGCGGGCGTGTCGGCTTTCGTTCGCCACAACCCACCGATGGACGCCTTGATGCAGCAGTTCTGGGGGATTCGTTCAGCTTTTGTTTTACCGATAACGCGGGGTGTTGGGTGACGCTCCTCGCGCAAAAAACCGGGTTGAATATCGCAAACATGGGGCAACCCGTAACTGGATCGACCAGCCATGCGCGTATCTTCAAAACGTTTGCCGCGCCAGTCAAGCCAAGTCTGGTGATTTGGCAATTTTTCGGCAACGATTTCAATGATGATTACGGCCTCGCCGAGTTGAACGGCACAGCACAAACATCACCCGATCCCGCTACACGTAACGCTCCGCTACCGACTTCGCCTCTGGCGGTATGGTTGCGCGAAAATTCAGTAATTTATGCAACGATCAGCGCGTTGTTGCGCCAGAATCAGGGCATCGATCAGTTTATTGATCCCTACCACGAAACGATCCAGCCGGGCAATATTGATCTATGGTACGGTCAAAGCTATGTACAAAAAGCATTTGACCTGAAAAATCCG
>CAYSOC010000167.1:0-15153 GCA_964432445.1 uncultured Anaerolineaceae bacterium | reverse complement strand
GGTGCGCAGGCCACTGGTGTACATGGTGTGGATACCCAAATCGCTGTCAATTAGCTGGTCATCCAGATAAACATCGGCAGTTCCCCATGTTGCCAGCGTTCCCATCAGTGTCGGATAAAAAGGCGCTTCCTGTCCCGAATCGCCGTGCATCATGACATCAATAGCGACGCCGCCCTGAAAGAAGGGCTGATCATTGCTATAGGTTTTCTGAACAATCTTCCAGCGCCCGGTTTTGGTCACACTCTGTTTATAGGTCAGCTTGCCATCTACTTCGATAGTGACATTGCCTGTGTCAGTATCGGCATTGACATCAAAATGGGCTTTCCCCTGAATCGGCGTATTCACCGTGCCGTCATAGCTGAAACGCGCATCTGGAACGCCCATCGAATAGCCGCTGGTAGCGTCGATAACCCAATTGGACGCTTTCGGCTTGAGCCAGTGTTTGGGCGGTTCATAGCTCTGATCAAGGACAAACGTCAGATAGTCTTTATTGGTCACTTCCGTTTTATCAATGAAATAGCTGGTCAGAGTCACATCATGTTGTGGTTTCTCGTTGTCTGCGCCTTTGGTCGTTCCCATCATGAACGTTCCACCGGGAATAAATACCATCCCCGGCGGCGCGGGTTGTGCTGCCGTTGCGGTTATTTCGGGCGACTGTGAGCCAGAATTCAATTGGCGCAGTTCAAAGATAATCAGGCCGCCGATCAACACCAGCGCAATGACCAGCATAAAGCCAACCGAAAGGACAGGGTTACGCTTCATAGCAGTCACTGTCTGTGTCGCTGCGGCTCTTGCACGTTCGACAGATAGTGTGCTTCGCTTCGGGTCGCTGGTGTGGGTTTTCGGAACGCCATCAATATCCAGCCGAATGGTGTTTTCGGCGGTAGCTAAGGACGGCTCCGTAATGCTCTTCAAGGCATAGATCATTTCGCGGACAGATTTAAAACGCTCTTCTGGATATTTATTGAGCGCACGCAAAATGACCTGTTCAATACGTGGATCGAGGTTTTCGACAATTGTGGCAGGGGAAGAAGGTAAATCCTGTAGGTGCTTCAGCACAACCGTTGTAATTGAATCGCCCTTGAACGGAACTTCTCCCGTGACCATCTCGTAGAGCATAACCCCCAGCGAATAAATATCGCTGGCGGGCTGCGCCTCATTCCCAAGTATCAATTCCGGGGCCATATAGGTCGGCGTGCCGAAGTTATGCCCTTCTTCTGCCGTAATCCGCGCCATGCTCGCAACACGCGCAATCCCGAAATCGGTCAGGATAGGGCGCGTTCTGTCCGCAATGAGTACATTATCGGGCTTAATATCGCGGTGAACGATGCCATGCTCATGCGCATAGGCAACGGCCTCTGCCAGAGGAATGAAAAGCTGAAGCAGAAGCGGGAGCGGCATCCCTTTGGAATGTTCCGAAATGAGTTGCCGCAGGTTTGATCCGTTGATGTATTCCATCACCATATAAAAGGTGTTTTCGTTGGCGAAGAAGTCAAACACCCGAATGATATTCGGATAATTCAGACTGGCGATAGCTTGCGCCTCCTGTCGGAAACGGCGCACCATATCTTCGCTATTGACGATGTAGGGATGAAGGAGTTTGATCGCAACATCGCTGTTCAAATCGGGGTTATGTGCCAGGTAGACTTCGGCCATTCCCCCACGCCCGATCAGCCTTCTGATTTCATATTTTCCCAGCTTTTGGCCGGGCGAGAGGTAGGAGAGTTTTGGTTGTTGCGATGCGTCATTATCGGACATGGGGTCAATGCCTATACTAATTAGTCACAGACAATCGTGCTAGCAATAGAATATATCATAAAATCCAGAACGCTGTCGCCACAACCTCTCGACAGTGGAATATTAGGGTTAACATGAGTTCGGGATAATGCTATCGGTGTTATGTCCAGCCCTCACCCTAAATCCCTCTCCCACACGAGAGGGGCTTCCAGACCATGTTGGACTCCTCTTCGCCTGCGGGAGTAGGGGCTGGGGGTTAGGGGCTATCCACACACTACGCATTTCGCTTCTTATTCCGAACTCATGTCAGGGATAGGTTCCTTCCTCAAACCCAAGCCGCGTGATCAGTTTTTCGGTAACATTCTCTGGCAATACACCTTCGATCTCCACAATACAGGTCACGTCATAGCCGAAGTCGCCCACCACAACGCTGAGAACATTCAACATATCATAGACATCAACGCGGATACCCAACCCGACAAATGGCGGGATCGCCAATTCAAAATCGCGCACCCATGTACCGCCGTTTGTGACCAGAACAATTAACGCTTTCAGCGGCATCATACCCCTGGAATCCACAAATTTTTGAGAATATAGCGCCAGTTCGACAGCTTACAAAATGCCAGTAGCACCCCGATCCGAATGCCGCGCGCGTTCTCCCTGCGCCATGCACGTTCTGCCTCGGTGAACCGTCGGCGGTCTTCCGGGGTGGTGAAATTACGCATTGCAAACAAATAACGTCTGGTATGGTAGCGTCGGATGTATTTCAGTGTTAATCGCCCTGAACCGCTGTGTTTTTCATCGTGAAGAGCGACGGCTTGCGGTACGTATACAACACGATGCCCCGCCTGTCGCGTGCGCCAGCAAAACTCGGCCTCTTCATAGTAAGCAGGGAAATAGGCTTCCGGCAGATAATTTAATTCGGCGGCAACGCTGGCACGGATGAGCAAGGCCGCGCCAATCACATAATCACAATCACACAGTGCATCATATTGACCATTATCGCGTTCACCATCTCCGATATGATAGGTAAGCGCGTTGCCGCGAAACATCGCTCCAGCGTGCTGCAAGCGTTCACCATCGGCATAAAAGACCTTGCTGCCTGCGACGCCGATTGAGCTATCGGCTTCCATCACACCGACCAAAGCGCGCAACCAGCCCGAATCCAGAACGACATCCGGGTTCACCAGCGCATAATAATCGGCGGGGAAGGCACGCATCCCGATGTTATTCCCGCCTGCAAATCCGGTGTTTTTGTCAGATCGAATCAG
Source organism: uncultured Anaerolineaceae bacterium (assembly GCA_964432445.1). Taxonomy (GTDB): domain Bacteria; phylum Chloroflexota; class Anaerolineae; order Aggregatilineales; family UBA2796; genus JBBRMW01. Next base: position 12,145 of record CAYSOC010000167.1, on the reverse strand, counting down.
TTTCACATCGGGATAATCGCGGGCGATCAGGTCTGGTGTACCGTCATGCGAGATGTTATCCACGACGACGGTGGTCAGACATTCGCGGGGAAAGTTCAACTTCTGGATAGAATCCAGCGCCTTGCCGACAAACCCGGCGCTGTTCATGGTGACGATAATCAGACTGACGGTTGGCGTCATTATTTAAACTGGATTCCGGTGGTGAACTTCGTCAATTCTGGTCTGTATTTGCGGAAGATTTCTTCGCTCAGGGCATCGACAGTGATCTCAAAGACACGCCCCTTGTGATAAAAATAAATCTGCATCCCATAGCCCGCTGTCTCTCGATCTTTCACAGGGAAGCGATAGTAGCGCCGGATCGCATCCTTGCCGCCATTGAGCGTGATTTCGGTGGCTTCGAGGCGCTTGTAGAGTGCCGTTTCCTTGTTCTTTTTGATCTCTTCCCAGGTCAGGCTTTCCAGTTCTGCCAGCGGGAGGTCCTTTACAGAGAGATAGGCGGGTAAATCTGCGCCGCCAACGACTGCAATCATCTCCTGATTATCTTTGTCATTGCTGACCATCACATAACAGGTGAAGCGTACCGTCGTGAACGCATTATAGCGGCAGTTGGGCAACTGTGATGGGTCTTCGCGCACCCAGGGAGAGTTGATATTCACCCGGATATATTCGTCTTCATACGCCTTTGGCGAAAGGGTCGCGTTGGCTGTACCTGAACTTGTGGTGCTGAATGGAAAGTTGAACGCACTCCCCATCGTGTTGAGTACCTGTCTCACTCCATAAATCAGACCGCCGCCGATAATCAGGACGATCAGTCCCACCAACACCCTTTCTATCGGAGATAGCCCCTGCCTTGTCTTTTTCGCCTGCTTGAGCGGTTGCATTGGATCAACGTAGGAACTCAGTGGCGGTTCTCCGGGGGGCGGCGGACTCGAACTATCCCCGGTTGGAGCATAGGACGGTGGCGGGTTTTCGGCGGGTTTGGGTTCAAAGGTGGTGTACTGTGTCGGCGGTGGTGGCGGGTGAGCAGTGGCGGGCGCATCCATCGGGCGTATTTTGACAGCAGGTGGCGGGATATTTCCGCTCTCTGCCTGTTGGCGAATGCGGTTCATATGCGCCGCGTAAGCCGCAATCTGCGCAGGTTTCAGCGGGATTGCTGGTACTGCCGCACTTAGCTTGACCATCGCGCCGCGTAGTGTCGGCTCACGGAAATATTGCTCTACAAATACCCGACTATCGGTCAGGAGGCGGAGTTGCGTTTTACCATCGGGCTGTTCGCGCAGGAAATAGACAAAACCTGTCTCGCCGCGAAAGAGAATATAGAGGGCATTTTCCTTGACCATGCGCAGGTCGGCATCAGTGGGCATGTTGGCGGCTATCGAGGCAACGATAAATTCTGGCGGCGCGGCGATAAAAAGTTGCTGATCAAAGGCGGCCATTGGAGTGTCCTATCTGTCTAGCCAAACATTCCAGTGAGGAGGGCTATCGCCTTTCCTGGCGAAGCCGGATTCTCCGTTGCGCGCGTTCTTCTCTTTCCGAAGGCGTCGGGCAATCTTCATCATCCGGGCTGTTTATCCCGTTTTTGATGATAGAGTTTGCCATTTTATCCAGCAGGGTGATCAGAATTTGACGTTCTTCTTCGCTCAAATCCCCCAGTGTATGACCAACCCAGGAATTGAATTGCTGATTCGTTTCCTCGATAAGGTTGCGCCCCAACGCGGTGATATTCAGAATGGTTTTGCGCGCATCCGTCGGGTGCTTTTGGCGCTCGATCCAGCCTTCCTGTTCCAGCCCGCTGATCAGGGCGCTGATCGTGTTCGGGGTAACGCCCTGAAATCTGCTCAATGCTGAGGGCAACCGACCATCGGGAAAATCTGCACGTTCACAGGCTAGCAGCCACATCAGCATCCGATACTTTGCCGAAGAGAGTTTCAACGGGCGTAACGCATCGTCTTGCGCTGCAACCAAAATGTTATAGGTTTTGTGCAGTTGGCGGTTGAGGGCGTGGGCAGAGTGATCGAACATCGCCGGGAGCTTATCCCCAAAGGCTTTGGCGAAGATTTCCCGGTAAGGCAACTCGTGGTGCGGAGATTTACGTCTCAAAATTGATTCGTTTGATTTCTGACTATCCTTATGATAAGGATAGTACGCGATAGCGCAATTCAAGTCAAGCGATTTCTAACCACCGTTAAGGATAGCGCTCCAGTCAATATCCTTTGTGATTCCCGGCAAGAGCCGCTCCAGGTAGTCCAGCGCCTCCTGCGGGTTCATATAGGTACGGTCATCCTGTTGGCGGGTGTTGACCAGACGCCCGAACAAACTGCTGAACACCGAAGAACTCATGCTGGCAAAGGACGTGCTGCCTCCCCAATTAGGGTGTGTCGTCAGGTCGGCCAAACGCCGCAGCCCATCCAGTTGAGTGATGCAACCGCGTGTCAGGTCGGAAAGGAAAAACAGGGAAACAGTAGATTGTTCGAGGATTGCGGCTAATTCTATGACGAACTCCAATGCTTCTGCATCCGAAGCATCCTGAGTCCAGCGAATAAAACAAAGACGCTCCGAGAGTTTGGTGATTGAGTAGTTCATTTTGCTTCCATGACTCAGATCGTTGATATGATCCTATCATACAGAAGCGCCTAAGAGTCTTAAAAAATCTATATCAGAATAGTTTAAATTGTAAACTTATCTGCTGAAGCCCGTTGAACAGCGTGTATCAAACCAATTTCATTCCGGGTTTCTGCCTTCTCGCACAAATGCGCTATAATAACGATCAATAGCACCCGAACACACAAATGGAGCGCGCATGAGCGACCAATTTTATACGGTGGAAGTCGCCGGAGTGAAGCGTAATCTACCGCTTCTGGAGATTGCACCCGGCGTCAAAATTGCAGTTCTGAATATCCTCGGTGATACCGAACTGGTGCGGGCGTCGGCACAACAACTGGCACTCAAACTCGCAGACCGTAACCCGGAAGTGCTGGTTTCGGCAGAGGCGAAAGCAATTCCACTGGCACATACCCTCTCAAGCGTGATGGATTTACCTTATGTGATTCTGCGAAAGACGTTCAAGCCCTACATGGGCAAAGTCATCGAAGCGGAAACACTTTCAATCACGACTGGCACGCCCCAGAAACTCTATCTGGATGAGAAGGATCAGAAGCTAATCACCGGGCGACAGGTCGCCATCGTGGATGACGTCATCAGCACGGGCAGCACCTTGCAGGCGATGCGCTCGATTGTAGAGCGTGCAGGGGGCAAGATCGTCGCACAGGGCGCTATTTTTACCGAAGGCGATGAATCCAAATGGACGGATGTGGTCGCGCTCGGCCATCTTCCGGTATTTACACGTTAATCGATCATGCCACGCCGAACGACGCCCGAACCTGCCGAGATCATCGAACCAGCGGAAAAACCGCGTAAAACCGCGCCCAAAGCATCGAAGGCAATTGTACCTGTCACGCCTGCGCGTGGTCGGACGCCAACACGTCGTACACTGGAAACGGTTAATCTGCGTGCAGCAATGGCAGGTCTTTCAGCACACTCGCAACGTGCCTACCGGCGTTGGATTAAGCAGTGGATGCTCGAAGTTGGGCGCGTTGCCCCGCGCGACTATGATGATGAGTTGGTAGAAATCCCTTCGATTTTGCCCACGCTCGGCGCGGCGAACCTGAAAGCATGGCTTGGGCGGCTCAAGATCAAAAAACTTGGCAAGCAATCGCTCGGACAAGCCAAAGCCGCGATTGTCTGGCTGGCACAACTGATGGGGGATATGGAAAAACTTGGCTACGATGTCGCTGCCGGGTTGAGCCGGGTCAAGATGCCGCGTGCCGAAACCGGGCAACGTACCGGAACATGGCTGACCGTTGATGAAGTTAAGCAACTTTTGCGTGGTGCGAGGACTTCGGCGGCAACTCCAACTTTGGCAGCACGCAATTCTGCAATGGTCGCTCTATTGGTAATCTGCGGATTACGGCGTGACGAAATCACTCATTTACATTGGAGTGATTTGCAAAAGCAGGGGAAGAACCGCATTCTTGCCGTACACGGTAAAGGCTCGAAACTGCGCCAGATCAAACTTACGGCCTCTGTAGAGCAAACGATTGAGACGTGGCGCGAACACCATCCTTTCGGAGACGACGATAACGCTCTCATTTTTACTCGTATTGTGAGAGGTGGGCGCGTTACTTCATTCTCCATCTCGGATAAAGCGGTGTGGCTTGTCGTGCGTAAATCCGCAGAAACGGTTGGCCTGGAAAATATCGCACCACACGATCTGCGCCGTTCGTTTGCGCGCGGCGCATTCGAGGCAGGCGCGAGTTTTGAACTCATTCGCCAGAGCCTCGGACACTCCAATATTGCCACCACAGAGCGCTATGTGAACAGCGCCCTTGAACTCGATCATGCCGCCACCGATATTTGGGCGGATGTTCTCGGCGGCGACTAACCCTCGTTTTTCTCCCTAAACCTGACTCCTTAAACTATTGCTGGATTGTCAACGGCGGACGGGCAGAAACGCCTGTCCGTAGTTGAAAACGCCGCGATGGACCCCTATCCCCGGCCCTTTCCCCGCAGGCAGGGAAAGGGAGCCAACGCCCGTCCGTCTGGAAGTCCCTCCTCGCCTGCGGGGAGGGATTTAGGGTGGGGTCAAGACGAATGCTTTACGTTTAACACTATCTGCGGACAAGCATAGAAGCACGTCCCTACAGGGTACTTTCTTTGTTGACACTTGACCCTGACGTTACGTCAGGTTGTATCCTGTTTTTTGAGGCGCTGAACCATGAATGAAAAGACATATCGGGTGTTGCAATTTGCGAAGTTGGCAGGTGTGACTGTTCGGACACTGCACTTTTATGATCAGAAAGGGCTGCTGAAGCCAGAACACCGTACCGAGAGCGGATACCGCGTCTATCAGCAGTCGGATTTGATTCGGTTGCAACAAATCCTGACCTTGAAGGCGCTCGGATTTTCGCTGGAAACGATCAGTGCGTTGCTCACCGAAGAAGGCTATAGCCTGCAAAAGGCACTGAAATTCCAGAAAAATGCAATTGCACAGCGCATCGGTGAATTGCAAATCGCACACTATGCCCTCGCGCGGATGCTGGATAGCGTAGGTGAATCGGGCGAAGTGGACTGGGAACAGGTGATGACGATCATTCGGAGTTTCGCGGAAATCAGTCAGGATGATCTGGTCAATCGCTATTACACCCCGGAGCAGCAGGCGTGGATACAGGAACGTGCTGTATATACAACGCCAACCATAATCACCGAAGGGGCAAAGGCATGGCGCGAAGTCCGCGAAGCATTCGAACAACGCCGACACTTGCCACCAGATCACCCGGAAATACAGGCAATTGTGGCAGAGATGGAAAAACTGGTCAGCCTGTTCACCGGAGGCGATGCGTCAATCTCCGAGGCACATCAGCGCCATTACCGCGAGACAGAACACCGTATGCCCGATCTCTTCCGCACCACCAGCGACCCGGAGCTTGGGAATCTGATTACGGAAGCGGTCAGGATATATCAGGAAAAAAGGAAATCATGAACTTTCATAATCTCGACGTGGAATCAATCTACCGTCGTTTGCTGGATACCTCTGATGCTGACGAACGCGCCGCGATCTTTCGGCAGGAACTGGTCGAACCTTTCGCCGGGCTGGTGCAGGTTTTCGGCGGTGGCGACCCGGTGCAGTCGTTCGCCATGTGGGGGATGACACTTGGACAATTTGAGGGTGAGAACGCCGCGACCATGCGCCAGACCATTGAGACACTGGCGGCAAATCAGGCATGGACTCGTGCCGCAAAATCGCTCGAAAAAGGACGCGAGGCGTTCGCGGCCTACACGGATCGTATTCCGACCAAAGAGGTGACCTTTGGTCTGCTGGTGGCAGATATGGGGCGTATGCCGATCTCTTACGGCTACTCCGGGTTTGGCGCGATCCCCGGCTGGATCATGACGGTGTATGATAAGCCAGACGCCTACAATCTTGAACGGGTGGAGGCGGCAACCGTCCACGAATTGCACCATAACATTCTGGCGGCGGTTCTCGGTGGGCGTGGGCTGATCAGCAATCTTGCCACCTATATGATCAGCGAAGGGCTGGCGGAATCGTTCGCGGCAGAACTCTATGGCGAGGAAAAGACTGGCCCCTGGGTTTCGGCATTCGATGAATCCCGCCTAGGCGATGCAAAGCGGTTGCTTGGCGCGGCGCTGGAAGATACCGATTTCAACAGAATGCGGATGTATATCTTTGGCGACAGGATAAGCGGGCAAAATCTTGGCGTACCAGACTTCGCGGGCTATGCGCTCGGCTACCGTGTTGTACAGGCATATCTGAAGCACACAGGCAAAACTGTAGTAGAGGCGACGTTCGTTCCAGCGATGGAAATTGTCAGGGAATCGCAGTTTTTCAATTAAGAAATCGTTTGTCTCAGATGCTGCCCCGATTAGACACGGTTGATAGTCTCGGCTACAATTAGCGTCATTGATCGGCAGGCACTAATGGATTCGGAGCAACATCCGGGATGAGCAGCAGCGATCCGCTACTGGGCAGGACAATCAAGAATTATAAAATTGATGCGGTACTGGGGCAGGGCGGTATGGGTACGGTTTATCGTGCCACCGATACGCAACTGTTGCGGCCTGTCGCCTTAAAGGTGATGCACCCGAACTTCGCAATCCAGACCGAATTTCAACAACGATTTTTGCAGGAAGCACGCGCTTCGGCAAACCTTGATCACCCTAATATTATTCGTATCTATGAATTTGCGCTCGATAACCGCACGCTCTACATGGTCACAGAACTGGTGCAGGGCGGTTCATTGCGCGATTATCTGAAAAAGCTATACGACGAACGCAAATTTATTGACGTTGCCGAAGCGCTTGCTCTCACACGACAGGTTGCCTATGCGCTGGATTATGCACATAAACAAGGGTTAATCCACCGCGACGTAAAGCCGGATAACGTCCTGCTCAAGACAGGTAGTAGCGCCGAAGATGGGATGGGTTTCCGCGCTATCCTGACTGACTTCGGTCTGGCGAAACTTGCCGAGGGTGGAATCCAGTCGATGGCGGGCAACCCGACAGGGACACTGCCCTATATGTCGCCGGAGCAGGCACAGGCCGAACCACTGGACGGGCGCACTGATATTTACGCGCTCGGCATCATGCTCTATGAACTCACGACGGGTCGCCTGCCATTCATGCCGCGCAGCATTCCCGAAGCGATCAAGATGCACACCACCGTTGAGGCGGAACGCCCCACCGTTGCCCGCCAGAGCCTTTCGCCTGCGCTGGAAACCGTCATTCTGAAGGCGATTGCCAAGCGTCCGGGAGATCGGTATCAAACGGCGGCAGATTTTGCCAAAGCCATCGCCGAGGTGGAAAAAGTCGGCGGGCAAATCAAGCGTGGCGCAGGGGCTACCCCCGGCGCAAAGGAAGCCGCCCCGGAAAAGGTCGAATCTCTCAGCACCTATCTGGCGTCGATGGCTCCGGTAGCCACACCCCAATTTGGCGCATTGCCAGCCAATGAATCCACGCTTGACCAAATCATCATTCAGGCAGAAGGCGAAGCGCCGCGCATCGTCCCGATCAACAAAAATATAATGGAAATCGGGCGCGACCCGGCACTGGATATTGCCATTCAGTCACCTAAAGTTTCCCGAACCCACGCCAAAATCGAGCGCCGACCCGATGGCAAATATGTCATTACCGATTTGGGCAGTTCCAACGGTACGTACCTGAACGATGTCAAACTCCTGAGCAACGTTCAGGAAGTCTGGATGCCGGAAAAAACGGTACGGATTGGCGGTTTCTTCCTGACCTTGCAAATGGCGGCGGCGACCTATCGTACAGGGGTTAACGTACAGGGAACGCCTTCGATCATGCCACCGGGGGTCATGGTTGGCCCACAGGGCGGGGCAGCGGGTGGTGGCATCAACACCATTGCGGGAGCCAATGCCGGGATGTCGGGAATGCCCGGTGGCATTGACCTGAAACTTCAACCCCCGATGATCGTGGTCGAACCGGGGCAGCGCATGGATGTCCAGGTACAGGTGCGCAACCTCTCCGAACTGGTTGAACACTATCAGTTCCATGTCGATGGCATTCCGAAGGAGTGGTATACCCTTCCGATGACCACCCTGCAACTGATGACCACGCGCGACGGCGATGCGGTCAGTCGGGGCAGCGTGATGATCGCCTTCCACCCGCCGCGCAACTGTAAATCTACAGGCGGGCAGCATATGGTCACGATTCGCGTGACCAGTCAGGATCGCGGCAAGGAAGTCGGACGGGCGCAATTCCCGCTGACGATCAACAGCTTCTATCAATATAAAGCTGACCTGCAACCGAAGAAGATTCGCAATCGTGGAAACCTGCGTATCGTCATCAAGAACGAAGGCAACTCACCGGAAAGCTATACGCTCGCGCCGAGTGACCGTGAAGAAGCGCTGCACTTCGATCCGCCGGTACAGTCAATCACGGCTGCGCCGTGTCTGGATGAAGTTGCGGTGTTCTATGTACGTGCGCTCCACCGCCCCATGTTTTCATTTTCCAGAAAGCATTATCCGCTTACAGTTGATGTAACCGCATCGGGTAGCCCGATGGCGATGCCGCTGAATGGCGAAGTCGTCGTCAGTCCGCGTATTCCCTGGTGGTTGTTGGCGCTTTTGCTCCTGTTGTGTTTGCTCTGCTTCCTGCTGATTTTCCTGCTGCAATGTCCGTTGTTCGGGCGTAACTGTCCCGTGCAAGTGGATGAGCGTTTCCTGACGATCACACCAGCGCATAAACAGTTGAATGAATGGCTGACTGGGACGGCAACCGCCTTCCAGGGACGCCAGACTGCTACCTATACGGCGACACACGCGACGGCGACAGCGGCAGCATCGGGTACATCGGCTGCCAATACACAATCTGCGGCTGTCCAGACCGGGCTTGCGGCGACTGCCAATGCGATTGGAACAACCGGCGCACAGGCGGCACAGGCTACGCAGGCGGCTAATCAGGCGGCAACCAATCAGGCGGCACTCATCCTGACGCTTCGAGCGCCTACGCCCAAACCCTGACGATAAGGAATTATTGATATGTCTACTGCAATGCGTTTAATCCTTCTCGACGGCCTTACCCATCAGGGGCGGCAATTTCTCCCGCTGGAACGTTTTCCGTTCACCATCGGGCGGGCGCGCGAATGTGATCTGGTGGTTGATTCGACGCAGATTTCGCGCCAGCACGCCCGTCTGGAACTCGACCATGAGCAGGTGGTGCTGATCGATCTGGGCAGCACCAACGGGAGTTATGTCAACGGAGAGCGCCTTGCGCCTAATTCTGCCCGGAGACTGCGCGCTGGCGACAAAATCAATCTGGCGCAGGTGTGTACTGTCGAGTTCGACGATCCAGGTACAACGTTGCAGGTATTGCCGTTGCGGTTGCAATCCGATGGCCTGACGCTCGATGAGGACGCGGCACAGGTGATCATCGCGGGCAAGGTGGTTGATCCGGCGCTCAGTCCGGGGCAGTTTATGCTGCTTTCGCTCCTTGTCCATAATGAAGGGCGCGTTGTCTCCCGCGAAGAAATCCGCAATTACGTCTGGGGACCAGATGAGGACGTTACCGACCAGACGATTGACGCTCTCGTTAGTCGGTTGCGCAAACGACTGACAGAAGCGGATTCCAATCATGAATATGTGGTGACACGACGCGGCTTCGGGCTAATTTTCCGTAACAAGGGTAGCACTATCCCCGCGATTGAAGCGCCAGACATCAGCGATGGGGATACCAGCGCGATAGAGATTTAGCATCTGGATTTTGGTTTCAGGCATAATTTGATAAAACCGACAGTTTTTCCAGACCCGGCGCTGAAGCACCGGGTTGGATGCACCAGCAACCATCGGATTTTAAATTGCAAACCCCGCCCTCAGAGACTGTCTGAGAACCTCACTAGACCCCACCCTGAATCCCTCCCCGCTGGCGAGGAGGGACTTCCAGACTGTCGTGCATTACTCCCTTTCCCTGCTGGCGGGGAAAGGGTGGGGGATAGGGGTCATTCCTTTTCAGACAGTCTCTCATTTTCGCCATAGGTCGATTCCCCGCTATAATAACAGTGTGCGGAGTATAGATAATGCAACTCGACCTTAACGATACTGCAACATGGGTTGTACTATTGGTGGACGACGAACCAGATAATCTGGATTTGATGCAGGACGTTCTGGAATATTTCGGTGCATCTGTGGTGTGTTGTTCCACCGGGCCAATGGCACTCGAAACCCTTCAGCATTTTACGCCAAATATTATTATTCTGGATATTTCCATGCCGGGGATGACCGGGCTGGAACTCCGGGAACTTATTCGTGGATTTGACCAGTATGCTAAAATTCCGATTGTTGCTGTGTCTGCCCATGCGATGGTGGGCGATAAGGAAAAATTGCTGGAGGCGGGTTTTGATGGCTATGTCTCCAAACCCATCCGTATAGACAAAGTTGTTGATGATATTCGGAATACGATTCGAGAAAACCGCTGAACAGGATGCCATTTAATAAATGAAGAAAAAATCCGCCTCACGGGATTTACAGGGTTGTTTCGTCATTTTATTGGCAGGGTTGGCTGTCGGCGCAATCCTGTTTAGCAACATTCGCCCAAATCTTCAGTTCTCCCCCCCCGTTCCGGCGGCAACGCTTCCGCCAGAGCAAATCGCCGGGACAGTAGTCGTGCAGGATAATTCACTCAGGCCGATTCTTTCCGGCAATCTGCTGGATGGTGTGACCCTTGTCCCGACCCTCGCGCCGACTGATACCTATTCCCCGGCTAGCATTCATACGGTGATTCCGGGCGCGCTGGTTGATGATCCAAATCAGATTGTTGTGGCAATGCCGACGATTGCGCCGACTCGCAGCGGACGTATAACCCCCTCCCCTATTGGCGTGACGGCTGTCCCTAGTCCGACACCCCTGAACGTCGTGGCGCGAAACAATCGCCCCGCGCTTGGGCAATGGTCGCTACCGCCGGAACAAGTGCCGATGTCGCGGGATTTGCGCGATCATTTCTATTTCCGTCGCCCGGTAGATTCCAGCGCGAATAGCTCCAGCCTCTCCTACTATCCCTATGGATCGAGTGGTCCGCAAGCTGAATGGCGCGTGCATCATGGCTTGGATATGCCCAACCCGGACGGTCAGCCTGTACGAGCGGCGGCGAGCGGTGTGGTGGTGTGGGCGGCAGATCACTATCGCTGGTCGGAAGATGGCTTCACCGATGGCGCGGAAAGTTATGGCAATGTGGTCATCATCGAACACAATTTTGGCTATAACGGGCAACGGCTATATACCCTGTACGCCCACCTGTCGCGTATCATCGTGAATTTGAATGATACCGTTGCGGTTGGCGAAGTTGTTGGCCTGAGTGGACATAGTGGGAACGTGACTGGTCCACACGTCCATTTTGAGGTACGACTGGGGCAAAATTTCTATTGGACAACGCGCAACCCATTGTTATGGATGGCTCCGCTGCTGGATCATGGTCTGGTTGCAGGACGTGTAGTGGGCAAAGACGGGCAGTTTGTGGATCGTGTTGTGATTACGCTTCTAAGCGATGGTAAACAGTTCGATACGACCATGACCTATTCCCGCCCGAAGCGTGTACCTGGACGCAATCATGATGTTGATCCCGATGATAACTGGCGGGAAAACTTCGTCTTTGGCGATATTCCAGCCGGAAAGTACGAAGTTTCCGCGAGTATTAATGGTGTGCGCGTCACCAAGACAGTTGAAGTGCAGGCAGGCACAACCAGTTTTGTCGAATTTACACAGCCGTAATTTTACGCGCTTGTATTGCTGCGAATAACGCCACTTTCCGGTCCGCGTCGTGTCCCGGATGAACCATCTTTGGGTATTTGAACTGGACGGTTAGACAAAGGTGTACTCCTTTGCGTATCTGCCAGGTGATCGGCAGCCTCACCATCTGGCGATGCAGGCTTGATTGGCACAATCACGGTGATCCGTGTGCCTTTGCCTTTTTCGCTTTCCAGCTTGACCGTACCTTCGGCAAGTTCCGCGCGTTCCCGCATGTTGATCATGCCGAGACTGCCGCGCTTGTCATAGCCCGTTTCGACAGCCTTTATATCGAAACCTTTGCCATCATCCTGAATTTCCAGGATCACATA
>CAYSOC010000166.1:0-15278 GCA_964432445.1 uncultured Anaerolineaceae bacterium | reverse complement strand
GGCATTTCAGCCTGCCTCAAGATTGGTCGCCTCATGGCGCACACTGGTGAACTTCGTCCAGAATGAGCAAATATTCGCCGCGATGCCGCCGGGCAATTACTTTTGCCAGTTCCCAGCGCGCCGAACCATGATTAGGATGGCGTATCCCATTTGCCCACTGCCCATAACTGTTGCGAGGTTTGGCCGCTGTTTTCGCGGTTTTGAGATTGTTTCCCAACCGGGTAAAACTGAACAATGGCGTTCGACAGGCTGCCTTTTCCATGACAGGTACTTTCCGTTCCACCTTGACCAGATGGCGCGACTCAACCCCATCTGGCAGGTTGGCGGCAGCGTAAGCCGTCTCGCGCCATTCATAGACCGTTTGGCGCGTCATCAGCACCTTTCCATTCTCCCGCTTCGGACGTTCGATAGTGTTTCGGCAAAACATCCGCTTTCCAGTCAATTCATCCGGATGCAGGTAGTCATTGCCGTGTCGGATATACCCGCCGCAGCGTGGACATTGAGCGCGTTCTTCGGAGATTATCTTTCCAGTTTCCTTGTCTCGCGTGTGTATCGTCCGACGGATGAAAGCAGGTTGCCAACTCGCGCCGAGTTTCGCTTCTTCCTTCGACAGGATGATGATACTCAGTCCTCGTGCTGCAAATGCTCCGTCAATATCCTCGACAGAGCAATCTTCCATCGTTTCAATGAGTGCTATACCACAGTTGAGATTGGTACAGTGGAGCGATTTGAGACGGCTCAATTTGTCAGGAAGGGTAACTCCTTTCAGGCGATCTTCCCTTGATAACTTCACCTTTGTGATTTTGCCACATTTGCCACAAACAATATTTCCACCGCTGATTTCATAAGTTATCCGACGACGCGGAACTCGTCCCGGAATTACGACCTGTACTGGCTCTCCACCAACACAGAGTTGCGAGAAATTGGTAGTCGCTTCCCGCACCCATTTATTCACGAGATGGCCGGGGCAGACCACAACAATCCTGAATTTTGCCCGAATGTGTTTTTCGAGCGTGAGCCGTTTGGCTTCAAGTTGACGTACACGCTTTGTCTCCTTTGCGAGACCAGCCTCGTACAACTCTGTTTCAAGTTCGCCCAGTTCACGCGCACTTTCGGTCAAACCCTGCACTGCCTGCTCGATCTGTTTGGCAAGATAGAGGTACAGAGTGAGCGAAGAAGTGGAGGTTTTTCCCGTCCCCATCGCACCAATCTCTATCACACTGGTAGTTGTGTTCTTCAGCGCGTAGGCCATTGCCCCTGCCTTGATGACTTGCGCTGGCAGCATATTCTGGTAGATATGGGCGACCTCTGACCTGGCGATAGTCACGGATTGCCCGGTTTCATCTGCGGCAACGAACCCATCTGTCGTTTTCTGCTGCACACGCAATTTGGTCCCGGTTTTGGTGCGGATGCGGGTTGCTCCCGGCAATACTCCCGGCGCTTTGAACTGTGGCACATAGGGCAGATAATTGTGCAGCATGGTATCGACATCGAAAGCAGGTTTGAGGGTCTCGGTGATAGCGCGTTTGAGGGTTTCAATATGTTGCAAAATGAAGCGCTCCATGTGTTCCGGGTTGCGGCTGCTGAACTCATGGACTTCACCGGTATCAATGTTCATCACGACCAGATGAACAACCGGGATTTCGCTCACCGTTCGGGTTTGCGTCGCGCCATCTTCGCTGACCTCGATTACAGGTTTGCTTTTGGCTTTGCTGCTGTAGCCTGTGATGAGGCAGCGCCCCAGTTCGGCATCCCGAATCGCCAGCCCATCGAATACACCACTTGAAATCAGGTTAGCGATATGACCATCGCTGAGTTCGAGCAACGGTTGCCATTTACTGGACAGCGAAGCCGCCTGTGTGGTACGTTTCCAGACTTCGCCTGCACTGATACCCACGCTGCGGAGTGCGTTCATGCTCTCTTCGATGTCAGGAATAATCATGTTGTAGCGTTTGGGAGATTCATGAGCAGGAACTGCGAAACTAAACTGTTCCTGTAACGTGAGAGTGGTCAGACTCGTAGCGGTGTAGAGCGTAGCGCGGCGCTGATGGTAGGGGAGTTCAGTTGTCCGGCGGCGTCCGAAGATGATCACTTCATTGAAATTGCGGTATTCTGCCGGGTAACGATAGCAGGCGATCTGCTCATAGTTGCGATGCAATAGCTCCTGAGTGTCGGTTCGCAGGGCAGACTCTTCCGTAGTGACGAAAACAAGCCAACCACCCGGAGATAGCCAATCATGGGTGAATTCCAGCCAGCGGTTTTGTTCCTTGCCGTGTTCGTCGAATGGGGGATTGAGGTAAAGGACCGAGAACGAACCGTTACTCACTTCGAGGAACTCCGCTGGTCCGTGCGCCAGACGGCTGATCCCGTCGCGTTTTTCATTCAGCAGGGTTCTGGCTGCCGCTTCGTGCCGCGCCCGGCTGATTTCGCAACCATAGACGACAGGTTTGCCGCCACGTTCGTGCAGGCGGTCTGCCAGCAGTTTCAAAGCCTCTCCCTCACCCATACAGGGGTCGATGACAGGAAAGGTCGCGCCCGTCTCCACATGGAATTGAGACGCAATCCAGTTCATAACAGGAACAGGGATAGGAAAATAACCGAGTTTTTCCACTCCGGCTCGTCGCATGAGACACTCTCACTTTCAATTGATACGATTCAGCTCAAGGGAAACAGAAGGAAAAGACGTTAAGGCTATTCCGCGTTACCGAAGGTGATCCCCTCGGCACGGTTGGGATTGCGGATGAGGATTTCCGCCCAGAGGTTGCTCAAATCACGGCAGGTCAGGCGATACGCACCGCCTTCGATGACACCCTTTGCTTTTGCATCAACGTAGCCGGGGATGTATTTGCACAAAGTGATTCCTTTCAGGCTGGATGTTTCTGAAGAAACAGGTTTATCCGCCACCTGCGTGAACAGCCAGGGCATCCAGCGTTCGTGCAGGGGACGACCAATCCGTACCCGAAGCGCCTGATAGACATTGTATAAATCGGACGCCCATGCTGGTGGCACATATTCGGCAAACTCCTGACGATTGGGTGTCTGGCGATAGCGGATATAGTGCAGCCAGCTATTTTCGATGGTTTCAGCTAGCACCGGGCGCGGCAATTCGATTCGGTTCATAACCAATACATAGCATTCGGTACGGGGCGCGCTTGTGGTAGCATCCAGTGCTACAATCCGCCCCTCGGTGATCCGTCCGCCAAGTGTAGCGGTCATAGTTTTGTAGTTATTGTCGGGCAACCGGAAGCCGCTATAGCGCGACCCATCCACGATGGTAAAAGCATGACTCTCAGCCCGCACGCCCATATATGCTGGATTGAACGGTTTACCGAGCAGTTGTTTGATCGCATTCCGTGACCCGATGAAGTCGATAAGGACGGGCTTGCCCCGTTCATTATCATAAATGTGGGCAACCAATGCCGCTGTCACGTCATCGGTACGGACGGAACGCATCAGGGATTCGCCTGCATACTCCATTTCCGGTGGATCGTTTTCAGTCTCAGAGACACTGGCAGGAACAGGATTATCCTGTGAGGTCGTTTCTATTTCAGGCGACACGGCAGGTGTAGGTGCTTGCGATTGATTGACCATCGCCTGAATCGACGCTGGCAACGTGTCTCCAATGAAATACCATTGCCGACGGGTTTTTGACCAACGCGCCCCTGCCGTTTTGAGAGCCTCCTTGTGCGGATAGGTATCGCCAGCGAGCCACCACCAGTTCCCGGACTGGTGAACAGTTAGCTCTTTTGCGGGAATTTCATCTTTTTCTGCCAGTCGGGATGGGGTAATGAACGCCGCATGGACAGGCAGAAACTTCGGGTCTGCTTCGCTACGAGTCGACGCATCGACATAATGCGCCGCAGGCATCCCCGGAAATTCCAGCCAGCGTTGACCTTCGTGTTCCCAGAGATATACACACGTGAAGTTGTCATTGGTGCGACAGATGGCTTCAACACGACCTTTCTCTTCGGAAGTAATGCGTAGTACCAGATGATTATGCCAGGTTCGCGCATCCCTCACATCCAGATGCACGTACCGATAGTCTGTTCGTGGAGAAGTTAACTCGCGTGCCTGATTGCCCAACAGCGTCAGCAGCACATCGGCACGAACTCCCAATCCCAGTCTGAAGACCGAGAGGTTTCCGTGCCTTTCTTTACCAAAGGTTGGCACAGCGATAAAGTGAAATTCGGACATGAACGCTTCCTTTCGCGTTATAAAAACAAAAAGAGCCAGACAATAATTGCCTGACTCTTATAGTGGGATGGGTTGCAAAACGAAACGCCGGTTATGGTTCTGGTTCGGTTTTGCCCGCATAGGCACGGATAATTTGGGTGCGCGGGATGCCAGACTGGATCAGAGTTTCATACAAAGGCTTGTCGGTGATGTCGGTTTCGATAATGACCTTATTGTCGTCTGTGATGCGTGCCAGCATGATGACAGCGGATTTCTGCGGGCGGCTACGGGGAACGCTGACAAACGAATAAACCCGTCTGGCATCGTCGCGCAGGAAGTACGTTTCTTCACCGTGCGCGCCCAGTGCGACATAATCCGCAATTTCGCGCGCAACGACTTCCCTTACATCTACCACTCGATCCATTGCAAACTCCTTCCGCCAGCCTTATCGAACAGAAGCAGCCAGATGTGATGTTCTTTCAGGGTTTCTATCATCACATCATCGAACTCTTCTTCGTATATTGTAACCGGAACTGCCAGATAAAGCGGGTAGGAGAGTTCTTCCAGACGCAGGAAAGTGCGATAGATCAGGTATTGACCAATGGCGTTGTATTGTTCATCCGGGATGATGCCTTGCGGAAAACATTTGACCTCGATGAAAGCGGTTTCCGTGTCCCGGAAGGCTTGCAGATCGATGTAGACAGCGCGTTGTTCACGTCGACGTTCTTTATCGGTGACAACCTGCCACCCTTCCGAGCGGAGCGCTCCCGCTACCGTAATTTCGCACCCATCAGGTTTGGGCATCAGGTATCCTTTCGCAGTCATAGACTGTTGCTACGAATCTGCAAGTATCATGGTCAATGTTACCCTGATAAGTAGGGCAACAGATTTTCCGGGGTGATGGAGAGGCTTCGGGCAGTGAACGTATCGCTGCAATCCAGAAAGGTCAAAAAAGTAGTGACGGGTTGGTGATTGAGGAGCCGATACAGATAGTGTGCCACCACCGTCCCTATAGCATCATTGATGAGCAAATCCTGCTCGCCTGCCTCTATTAGTGCCGCACAGGATGCAGATGGCAGTGCAGTATGGGCTGGCTCTGGCTCAGGTTGTAGCAACTGCGGGAACACCAATGCGATATTCGGCAGGTGACGGTAGCTATTGTTTCTGATACACTGCTGGATAAGATCGG
The DNA here is from genome assembly GCA_964432445.1 of uncultured Anaerolineaceae bacterium. Taxonomy (GTDB): domain Bacteria; phylum Chloroflexota; class Anaerolineae; order Aggregatilineales; family UBA2796; genus JBBRMW01. Next base: position 9,916 of record CAYSOC010000166.1, on the reverse strand, counting down.
GATTATCGGTCGTTCCGAGGCTGATCTGTCCATTATCCTTCGCATTTCCGGCATCAAGATAAATTGCATTCCGGGCATTGCATAAGGCTGTTCGCGCCAGATGGTTATCGACACAGCCAATGAGTAACGTCCCGTAGTGATTGCAATGTTTTTCAGGATTGAATGGTTCGGCATAAGCGATAATCCCCAACCCCAACGCCAGATTGAACCGTGTCGCCAACACCTGACTCTTCAACAATCCACAGTCAGCATCGAGAAACATCTGCCGTCCCACGTTTTTCGGCTCGATAACATCGGGATCGACAAATTTGAGAGAAGGGGTATGATGTCCGCGTCGCCGCAGATCGTACACGATTCGGCATAAACTCCGCGCAACCTGCGAACCAGTGCCACCACACCCCACCAGAACCACTTCGGAGATTTGCTGATGATAATCAAAAGTTTGTGGCAGGTTCATAGTGATTTCTCCAGCCATTGTCCCAATGTGAGTTTCGCAGTTACCAGATCGCTGACTGGATACCGTCCTGCCTTGCGCTTTTCGAGAGCGACAAACTGCTTTCGGATGTCGTCGCGGTGGCTTTTGCTCTTGCCACCGACACTGTGGTTAGTGAATACGGAGCCAAGCAAGAGTTTCCAATCTTCATCAAGGCGATTCTGAAGTAGCGTTGCGCTGGATACTTTGGGGACATTTCCCCAACAGATTGCGCCCACATTTCCCATCCCGGTATTGGGCAAAGGGACATGAAACAAAGGTGTGTCCAGGGTTTCAGGGCGTTCCTTCACAGCAAACACACCATAACGTGGTGATTCGTTACCCGTCGTGACCCGACTCATAACCATTCCAGGCAAGGGAATCATCAGCGGCGTCTCGGAACCATCCAGCCAGAGCGCTGTCTTTTGAGGAGGGCGATATTCAATGATAACTTTCCGCGCGCCTTCGCTACCAATGTATAGGGTGTTCCCGGTCAGCAGTCCCGTCTCAAATTTGATTTTGACAGCCAATGCTTCAGCAAGTTGGGCAGGTGACACGGCATATTCAGTGCTACCGCCGTCATCCAGTTGGCGGTGCAGGATGATCCCGAACGGATAAAACGCCAGCGTCATGGTCGGCCTGGTTTGTAATGCCGTTGTCATTGCGCTCAGGCCATTTAACGCGGCGGGCGAGAGCGGCACACTCGGCATCGGTGAAATGGGTACGAGCATCCGATTTCTTTCCTTTCCTGGCGAGTTGGGAATATACAGATTTGAGGTTGCAGATAAACGCCTCATGCAAGGCGGTATCCTGTTCGAGTGTGGTCAGACCGCGCCAGACACTCGCCATAATGTCCTGCGCTTCGCGGGTCATCTCATTGACAAAGGCAATGTCTTCTGGTGTCCAGCAAAACATCTCCACCCCGGACTCCCACATTTCATCCTGTGACCAGTCCACCAGCGAGTTGCCAGATGCGGAAAATAACCATGCCAGCAGCAAGAACAAATCCTGATAGATTTGCCCGGAATGATTTTCCAGACTGAGCCGCAGTACCAGCGCCGCAGTACCAGCCTGTGACCACGTGCTTTCCTGTGAAGTACGATTGAGACTGATGCCGAATAATTCAAAGAGGGCAGTGACCCGGTGCATGGGGTGACTTGGCTCATCCCCCTCGGAGAGCAGGGTGGCATCAATTCCATAACATTCCAGTGGCGGGCCATAGCGCGCCTCTTCCAGAGAATCCACTGACGTTACCAGATGGGCGCTGATTCCCTCACATAGATAACGTTCAATCTCTCGTTCCGACCTGTTTTGCATCAGCAACGCATTCGCTCCGGCATAGATCGCTGGAAAACAGGCACGGCAAATATACATACCAACCATGATTTCGTCTTCCGCATAAGCATCAAAGTTGTCGTCAGCAGTTTGTGATTCATTCAAGCTCATCGGGTCAAACCATGCAATGGCCTGAATAAGAGACTGTTTTGAGTCATTGCCGAACAGCAGTGAAAGCATCATTGGCGCAACCTGGATATCAGTCAGAGCGGCCATGCCGGACACTCCAGTTCAGTGAGAATAATCGGGGTGAGATATTTCAATTTATTGAGCAGTGCCGCGCATGTCATGGTATAGTTGATGAGTTCAGTGGTCGCAGTGGCGACCCGATCCGATGGGACTGCCAGCGACCCGCCACCTGTCAATACATTCTGCCGTGCCTCATAGAGCAGAGATACAGCTTGTAGATTGACAGGTGGTATCTGGCGCAGACAGTCCACGAATCCGTTTAATTCCAGATTCGTGAACATTTGGCTGCCTAACCTTTTCTACCGCCGACAGGCAGATACTCGACGATTCTGGTATCGCCGTTCACCGTCTCGCGGATGGTCGCGTTGACAATTTCAGGGTATTGTGCTTTGAGCAAAAGGCGCACCTGTTCGCTACTGAGTTGGGAGGTCGCGGCATCTTCGGCGATACGATTGGAGCCAATTTTGAACATGCGCTTGAGCGTCACTGGTTCGGTTGGCAAATGGGTCGTGTTGGATTGATCGGACATGGCTTCTTTCCCTGGTTATAGTAATCTGGTTTGAGCGATAGATGGAGTTTTGGACAATTCGACTGGAATAGAGTCAGCTTCAATGGGCCGATCATCGTCGGCGGTAAATGGCGAAAGATCACTCTGAATTTCAGGCACATCAGCAAGAATTGGCGATGACGTACTTTCAATCACAGGTGGGTTCTTTTCCAATTCAGCCAGTGCTGCCGCTCCGGATTGAATAGCCGTGACGATTTCTGCGAGACTGGAATAGCTGAATTGACTGAGATGGGCAAGCTCACCGCGACGGGTCAGCAGTGAGCCGTTTCCATCAGCTTCCAGCGTGATGAGCAGCACCGTCGGTGGAGTTGACGAGGGTTTGGGCTTTTTAGACATGGTTCTTCCTTTGCTTCAGTGAAGCTATACTTGGCAGAGGGATGAGGAACAATAATGTATTCAGCATCAATTCTGCTTGCAGGGGAAATAGAAATCTCATTTGAGCAACTGACAGCAGCAGCCACTGAGCTAGCAAATAATTTCGAGAGTAGACTTGCCAGCGTTGATGCAGATCGGCAGCGTATCCAACTCACATGGGGTGACTGGAATTGCTATTTGACTCTCAATACCAAGTCCTATGTTCTTGCTGAGTCTGCTGAGATGGCAGAAAGATTTGGCACAGATCGAGGCGATGCAACGCGGATTGCAACCTGCAAATCACGCATCGAGGTATCGTCGGATGATGACCCACCAATGGATCATTTCAATGACTACATCTTCACCCTGGAGGCAATAGCGCAATTTCCAGGTGCAGTCATTTTTGAGAATGCGAGTGGCAAATTCATTTAAGCCTTCTCCATCATCGGTTGTTGATAAACTCAGGCGACAGGCATCACCTCCTTTCCAGGACTCATGCAGGTTTCAAGTAGTTCACGCGGCACTTTGACAAACTCTCGTTGCGGGAACGGTGCAAGCAGCATATCAACCTTGCCCGCGAGTTCCTTCACCAGCGCGGCTTTGCGCTTCCAGTCGTGCGCCAGCCAACCATCGACATTCTTGCTGGATTGCACCACACGCAGGGCATACCATGCCTTATCGTCGCACAATTTGCTGTGCAACCGCTCCAGGGCAATAGCAAGCGTGAGCAGACGTACATAATCGCTCGTGCTAACGCGCAATTCCGGCACAGTGACGCTTGCCTCATGCAGCAGCGACCCATCGGCAGCGAAGGCCCGCAGCACATATGCACTGGTAAAGGTCAGACCGCTGTAATCCTGCTCAACCGAGACCAGCACTTCGACCAAATGCGTTTTCATTACCCTATCCTTTCATCAAATAGTCAAAAACAAAAAGGGCGAACCCGTTGGCTCACCCTGAAAGCAATATGAACTGTAAATGGCGTTCTATCGACTCGGCAGCTCTCCACCGATTTCAAAGGGCAACCCATTGGCAACTGCGATCTTTTCCAGAATGGTAACGGCAAGATGGCGATGGCAGAATCGATCAGCGGCGCAATAACAGCACATAGTCATTCGTTCCCGATCCAGCAGTTCCAGAAACGACGCAGCATTTTTACGGTAACGAACCCGCAAAAGAGCATAGTAGCCTGCGCTATATTCTTCCTGTGTAAGCGGCGTGTACTTCACCCAGCGCGCATCCGCTCCTGCCGTTTCGTGATGTTTGATACCGCCCACCAGTTCCCATGTTGGCGCGAACAACTTACCCAGTCCGCTCCCTGATTTAACCGTTGTATCCAACCGATCCAGACCTGTATATGAAATCCGGCTCGTGTATATGACGCACACCTGAATCTCTCTTACCCATAGGCATCAATAATGCTCTTTCACAAAGCGTAGCACAAGCGCGATAGCGCAAGATCATTTCAACGGTTGGGGATTATCTCAACAACGCGAAGTTGGCGTATGATTTATCATAGAGACAAAACTGGAATTGATCATGACGCCGATAGAACGCATTCGAGAAAAGTTGCAAACGCTACAGCAAGAAGGATGGGAACAATATACTGAATTCTTTGGCGTGAAGCACCATCGTTTTCTGCTCAATCCATGTTTGTCGCCAGCGGAAATTGCGACTTTCGAGGAACAACACCAGATAACATTGCCGGAGGAATATCGCCAGTTTTTATTGCATATTGGCAATGGTGGCGCCGGGCCTTTTTATGGGCTGGACAGTTTACATCAGTGGGACGCATTCGTGGCTTATTTCACTGATGCGCCAATGCCAACAAACTTTTTATCTGCTCAACCACTGCTGACACCAGCTTATCATATGCAAAAAGAGCAATGGAAGGTTGTTCGCCGCGCGTACCCACGTGATGCTTATCGTGGGTGTATTGCGTTATGCCTTCAGGGGTGTACCTACTATGGACTACTGATGGTATCAGGAGAACACGCTGGACGTATTGTATATGTTGACGGCGACCCGCAGCCGCCCTATTTTGTTTCTCCCGTTGGGTTTCTGGCATGGTATGAAGGTTGGCTGGACGAACTACTGTCAGGCAAACCATCCTCATGGTACGCGATGGATTAAAGAATAACCTGCTCAGAATGCCGCCACCCTCATAAACACATATCGAAGCGCGAAAAAAATCGGACAGGTGGTGCAGCCCGAAGGCCACACTACCCATCCCGATTTATCCGCTAACCGATCCTTCTGATGTGCCTAAAACGGAATATCCTCGGTATCAGTCTGCGTGCGCTTACTCTTCGCAGCTTGCCCCTTCCCATTTGCAGAAGTAGCCTGCTTTGGGGTTGCGACAGGTGCGGGTTCTGGTTCGCTATCTTCCGTTTCTTCGGCAGCGCGGCGTTCCATTTCCTGGCGACTGGTCAGCAGTTTCACATCGTCGGCGGTCAATTCCAGCGAAGCGTTAGGTTTGCCGTCCTTGCCGATGTATGGGGACAGCCCGATTTCACCCGTCACCAGCACCTGCATTCCCGTTTTGATGTAGTCTGCCAGCACTTCCGCGCGTTCACGCCAGACGGTGACATTGAACCATGTTGTGGTCTGGCGCTTCTCATCACCCTTACCGATGGTCTTGTTCACGCCAACAGAGAACTTCAGCAGTGCGATTCCCGCCGGGGTGTACTTTAGTTCGCCATCGCGCCCAACGTTGCCGACAATCGTGATATTCTGGTAGGACATGGTTAAACTCCCTGTGAGGATTAGATACAAGAGGCCGAATGCCTCACAAGGAGCGGAGCAGGCGCGTTAGCGCGGTGGTGGTCACAAGATCAGGTAGGGAAAGATTCTGGAAGAAGTGCGCCGCTAGCGAACCTGCTCAGTTTGGCGGCAATATCCGGTAGAAAGAAACTTCAACTATGATCCTCATTCGTTCCCGGAATCCTCACTGTTTGCAGAGTCCACACTATCTGGATTAGATGACTGCGGACGATTGAAAAATACCGGGGCAATGGCGGTATAGAATCCATAGACTGATTCGCCATTTTCCACACCATCCTTAAATTGTTTTGCCACCTTATTGATGGGATAGGCAATGTTGTTTGGTCGGAACATGATCCCCCATGAACCGTCGACCAGTGTCCATTCTCCACCGAATTCGTGACGAATACATTCCCCGACAAACGAACCGAGAACGCTCACGAGTTGCTCAACAAGTGCTGGATTCCCCGTATTTCTCTGACGTTCGATGTAGCCATCGACCCATTGAACCGATTTGGCGTCATAGCCCAGTTCAACACCGAGACTTTCACGCATGGTACGAATGACAAATTCTGCATTAGCCTGAATTTTTTCAACGGGTGTTAACCCGGTTGCTTGTTTGTTGCTCATCATCAACTCCTTCAGCAAAACTACGAGGATTGTAGTCGATTTATTGTTGGTAGATCGGCCAACGTCTCTGCGCGAAGACTGGCGTTGTATCCGTGTTCAGGTGAATTTCGCAAAAAAACGGGAACTGACACACAGCCTGAGCCGTGCGCCAGTTTGAGGTCGGATGTTATTCGTGGGTCAGGATATGGCAAACGTTTGCCAGTTCATATCCAGCACGAACAAATTTCCCCGTATCTTCAACGATGCCTGCTTTCACCAGTGCCGCAAGGATACCAGTGTTCTCGCGGAAATCCTTGATAGCAATCAGACCATCGGGAAGCTGAACATCCGGGTTGATACTGGCGGTTGCCATCGGCCCGTCAGATGTCCACAGTTGCAGGCACGGGTTGCGTGGCCCGGCATACTGCGCCCATTCGAGTGCGCAGATTTGCCCCATAAAGCGAACGGTTTTCATCGTATTTTCCTTTCGGGAAAGGGAAGTAAAATGAAGCGAAAGTGCTTCATGATACGCAGCGCAAGCGCGATAGCGGCTTGACTGGCAGAGGATCATGCCAGTGAATTTCTGAGGAAAATGTGCCGATGCAACCTGCTCGATTTGTGGACAGGTGAGGAGGAATAAAAAGTGGGTTACTACGATGACATTAAACAGCAACATGATCGGATGCCAGCAGAACAAAAGCTGGGTGTGCTGCGTCCTGAAATGATTCGCTATCTCAACTCCATTTTGGGGTATTCAAGGCTTATCCAGCACTATGTCAGTCAAACCCATCTTTCTGATCTGCCCGAAGGATTCAGAGGATGGTGCGACATCGTGCCGGAACATGCCGAACGTTTGCTGGAACTGATCCACGTACTGACAGATGCAGAAGAAAAATAACTCGCAGTACCAAATTGCAACGCCATCAGGTTGACATTGATGTTTTTCAGGTATACAGAAACCTGCGAAGCAGGAGTTTGATGCCCATGATCAACCATAATTACGAGGAACTACCATTGCCTGGTATCCACCTGGAAAAACCGCTGGCACATCAAATCTGTGAAACCTTCCTGGGCAAGTACCATCAAGGCCCGAAAGAAGTGCAATTTGAGGTGTCAGGGATTGTCCGAACCATACCGCAGCTATCGTGGCTTACGTGGAAGCAGGCTTCATATAGCGTGCTGGAAGAAGTCCATAGTGATATTTTTGAGAACCCAGTCTTCCATGAAAATCCAGCGTTATTTTTGATGCTTTGGAATTGGAAGGACGATATCTATCGTGCCACCCCTGTCGAGATTCAGAAATTTATCGAGGACATGGCTCCCTGGCAAGCAACCAGGGATTATTACGTGTTTCCAGAAAGTCTCGACTGGTGTATCGTATTCACGCATGAGGAACAAATTTTTGTGACAGGGAATTTTTTCGCCGAATCCAAAACATGATCTTCTTGTTGCTTATAGTCTATTCCCATACGGCACGCACATTTCCATCGGCAGCAATCGCAAACCTGAGCGTGAGTTGCTGTCCTTCGATGATCTGTGCTTCGCTATCCGGGGTAATCAGACCCAGTAGATTGCCCGCCTCAGTAAAAGCACCGAGTCGTTCAACGACTTGCCCTTTCTTATCGACGTAGATGGTGCGTCCGATAGTGACCGGAAAATTTTGCAGGCGTGTCTGCGCTAATTCCGTGACGTAGGCTTTTGCCTCCCTAGCGATCTTTTTCGGAACATCGCTCGGCTGTGCCGGGATCGGTTCATCTTTCGCCACTTGCTGGCGGAAGTACCAGTTGAACCAAACCGCATTGATGCCAATCGAACGCTGGAAAGTTGGTTCGGAGATGGTCGCACCGGGATAGCGGATCACGCTTCCGTTTGCCGTCGCACCGATTTCATCCAGGATGCCGATTTCTCGCAATGCCTGGAGGGTACGTTGGGCCATACCGGGTGCGTGTCCCTGTTCGGTCTTCTCGCCCAGCAGCCACAACGCAGCATCAGAAGGATCATCACTCAGATAGGTCGCTACCAACGCCCCGCGCAAGATCGCGCCGTGTTCCCTCTCATCATAACGGCTCAGGAAAGCGTCCAGATTGCGTCGAATGGTCGTCATATCGGCTTCGGTCAGGCGGTCCTGCCCCTGCTTGCGGTGGAGCAGTTTCCCACGTACGGTGCTATACAGTTTGTTAAGTGCAATGCCAGCACCAAGGTACTCGCGTTCATCCGCATTGAAAGCATGGTCGAAGAGTTGTGCGGGTGGCATCGTCTGCTTGACGAGGGCGTCGCGCTGTGATCGGAAGTCGTCGATGTGGGTTTTGACAATCCCAGTCAGGTTGTCCAGCCAATGGTCGGTGGTGATAGGTACCGCTACTTTGTCGTAACGGCTGGCCGAGAGCCGTCCCACGAGCAGTCGTGGGACAGGTTTGCCCGACTGGATGATTTTCTGGGAGGCATCATAGCACCACTCACGTCCCGGTGAGACATCCGCGCCCGTCTTAACTGCACTGTCGATGAAGTCTTCCAACGGTGCCGGTGGATTTTTGGGCAGTCCACCGTACACTGCCTTCGAGAGCATCAATAGATTGCAGTACATACCGAGACCACCAGCATTGGCTTTGGCGCGTTCAATCGTCTCGTCCATAACTTCGACACTGTACGGTTTTCCCTTTCCCAATCCGCTTGCTGTTGCCTGATCAATCAGGCCGAGATACTCGCGTGGCAGGGTATCGGTACGGGGAAATAAGTTGCGGCTATCAGCAGGCGGAAAAGTAACTTCACCCGCTACGGTTTCCCAAGCCAATACCCGTGATCCAAGTGTTGGCTTGAGGACAATATACTCTCCGGCCTGATTCGGGCTGCGCCAGCAGAGCATTTTCATTTCCCCATCGTGATCCGTGAAAGGGTGTACCCACAGGGCGTCGTCGTTATCCGCACCGCCCAGAATGTCGCGGATGCCTGCGCCAGATGGCGAATCCTGCATGGCGACCCAATCCTCATCATTGACCCACGCGGTCGCATATTCGAGATCGATGCGAACGTGTCCACGCGGGATGGTATGTTCAAAGCCAGCGGCGTGACCAACCCCGACCGGAAGGACGTAGTACCTTCCGCCTGGAATTGGCAAGCGAAGCCGCTCCAATGTGTTCTCATTCAGGCGTTTCAGGTGCTGATTCATTAGGTTGCGGGTCACACTGGCTGACCACAAGGCATGTCCGCCAGAGGCGAAATACTCCCGCAAGTGCCACGCCTCGACATCTTCCAGAGTAGCATACGGATCGATTCGACTCATAGCTTCATCGACCTTGCCACTCTCGACAGCTTGGGTGAACAGCTTCCCTTCGTCATCGAGCCATTGTGCGTATTGTTCCTCCGAGAAGAAGGGATGCAAGTTGATCAGCGATTGAATGTCGATCCGCATATCGTCGTGGGCATGGACGAAATTCACGCCGACCCACGTCTGCCCGTTCACCAACCTCACTTCCTTTTTAGTATCCAGTGGCAGCACAAAATCCGCATCAAGATCATCTGCGACAATCGCATGGCCTTTGTCCTGCCCGCGTTCGGTCATAACCGTAAATTCAATCCGCTTGCATTCGACCACCTCGCGTAAGAGTTCAGCGCGTTTGCCCGGTGGT
>CAYSOC010000165.1:0-15499 GCA_964432445.1 uncultured Anaerolineaceae bacterium | reverse complement strand
TGGATTGCGGGTCCCATTCCATGCAGCGGAAGAAATCCAGCCCATAGGTTGTGATGGTTTCCTGCGAACGAGTGAACAATACCAGCGAAATCAGCACCAGCAAGATAATGACGAAAACAGCACAAACACGCACAACGTTGGAGAAGATAACATCCCCATTGAGAAAGATATTCGGTGCGCGTTTGGGTTGGGCAGTTACGCTCATAAAACCTCTTGATTAGTGACCATGTTCCATACAGCAGAATCGGCGAAGGATGATCTTCGCCGATCTGGATCAACCTTGTTGGGTGATCAGGTGGAAATTACCTGGAAGCAGCGGCAGCAACCGTCTTGGCGATTTCTTCTGGCAGTGCAACCTTGCCGTTGGCCTTGATCAAGACGATCTGGGCTTCGGCTTTCTTCACAACATCAACGGGGAGTTTGGCGAATCCCAGCGTTTCATTAAACGCTTGTCCATCGTGAGTCGCCCACCACAGCAAACGAGCAGTTGCGCGCGCCTTTGCAGCATCCTTCTGGGCTGTCTTGACGAGCAACCATGTGTAGCCACTGATTGGATAGGTGGTATCGCCAGCACCGTTGACGATGTTGACACGAATATCAGCCGGAGTATCCGTCAGGAAGCCTTCAGCAGCCTTACTGACGCCAGCGAGCGAGGGATTGATGAACTTGCCAGCCGGATTCTGCACTTCACCAAATGCCAGTTTGTTCTGGAGGGCGTAGATCAGTTCGACGTAGCCAATCGAGTAGGAACCCTGCTTGACCGCGCCAGCGACACCATCATTGCCCTGACCACCAATGGTATCGGCAGCCCACTTCACGGTTGTACCAGCGCCATAAGCAGTCTTCCAATCGGGATTCGCGGCAGTCAGATAGTTCGTGAAGATGCTGGTTGTGCCGGAAGAATCGGCACGACGCACTACAACGATGTCCTTGTTGACATCCTTGAGGCCGGGGTTGTTGGCAACAAGTTTGGCATCATTCCACTTGGTGATCTTGAGGCTATAGATTTCGGCGATGTTTGCGGGCGTGAACTTGATGGCTTCCTTTACTTCAGGAACGTTGTATATGAGGACAACTGCACCAAGAGCCGTTGGGACGTGTACGACATCGGCTGCGGTCAGCTTGTTGTCGGTAAATTCCTTCTCAGTGATGAACGCATCGCTACCAGCGAAATCAACGGTGTCAGCGAAGAGGTCAGTCTTACCCTTACCCGAACCGCCACCGCCATAGGTGACTTCAACGCCAGTGACCTTCTTGTATTCGGCAAACCACGCGGCGTACAGCTTTTGTGGGAAAGTCGCGCCCGAAGCGGTCAACTTTTTGGCTTCTGTAGCATCTTCACCCTTGACCAGACCGGAGCCGGGAATCACTTCCGTATCGGCTTGCCCGGCTGCGGCTGTTGCAGCGGCAGTCGCCTGTGCAGCAGTAGAAGGACGGGCAACGCCACCGAATGCGGTCAGTGCCGCGAGTACGGCGAGAAGTGCAACAACGGAAAATTTCTGCTTCATTTAGGACTGTTCTCCTCAAATATCATTTTCATGAGGGCGATTTCACACCGCCGCTACGCTATTCATTATCGAAACCCTTCTTCAAGAATATGTTAAATCCTTCATAAAGGATTTTTAATATCTCGTCCTGTTTCGATAAGGTTGAGGGAAACGTAACCAAACGAAAATTCAGATTAATGAATCACTATTGAATTCAGAGACACGTAATAACGATGGAGAAGCGGCGTGAAAGTCTCAACGACAGGTGCGGAGGTTTGTCGGAGAAAACATCAATCTATATCTACATCCCTCGACCCCGGATGCGATCCTCTTCACGCGCTGCTTTTTCGCGCAGATAGCGCTGGCGAGGTGTCTCCGGTGCTTCGCGTGCATTTGAAAGGCTGGCAATTTTCGGCGTTTCCGGTTCATTATCCGGGATCGGAATGTGGTAGGTCAGGATGTTTTCCAGCACTGGAGGCCGCTCTTTTCCGACACAAATCAAAGCCACTCGACGCCCATTGGCGCGGAGTTGCAAAACCGAACCAAGAATTTCCTCATTCATAAACCCGGTGATGACAACCAGCGTTGATCCCCAGGGCAGGCGCACGCTTTCGGTGAGAATAAATTCTGAAAATTCCTTCGTGATGAAATAGCTCACCCCTGCAAGAATTTCGAGCAGGTGCATCAATTGATCGCGTCCACGATTGGGCTGTGTTAGCAAAGCCCGATCTGTATGTGCAAGGGTAGCGTTAGCAGTGATTCCGATGGCGTAACCTGTGTCCAGTCCCCATGCCGTAATAGAGGCGGCAAGGCTGAGAAGATGCTCTACCAGAGAAGGCCAGATACCACGCCAGTGTTGCTCAAATGATGCGACATTCAGGCACAAAACCATGCTCATGCTGCGTGTTGGTTCATGTTGCCGAACCTGCAACGCGCCAGTGCGTGCGGTTGCTTTCCAGTGAATGCTTCGATAACTATCTCCACGCCGATAGTCTCGAATCCCGATGGTGCGGCTGGGGTCTTCAAACAAACGTTGGGGAGAGCGTATATCCCCGAATGGGTCTTTGGCGTCAAATCCGAATTCTTCGATAGGTTTGATAATCGGATAAATAATGAGAATATCGGACTTTTCAAATTTACTGCCGCGCTCGAAGAGGCTGAACGGATCACCACTGACGACATGCGCCGGGCCTGCGGCGTATATCCCGCGATTGCGTGCCGTGAGCAAATATTTCCGACGGACGCGCTCGAACCACTTGAGTGAATAGACATTCACCAGATAGCTCATTTGTGGCACAGATGAGGGCGTGAGCATACTTTCATCAGCAGGTGCAAATGCGGTAGGCCATTCATCTTCGACCTGTATCCATGTCATGGGCAGCCATTTTTTGTTCAGGATGTTGATGCTAACTTCAATGTCTTCACCGGGAAAACCACGTTTGTGATGGAAGATACGCCGATAGCTCAGGTTATCCATCACGAAGCGGCTCCACAGTCGACAAAACGCCACCGCCGCCAGCATAAACCCCGTTAGGGCAATGAGCGCGGCATTGCGGAGTACAACCCCCAGCCCGAAGATAAACAAGCCCATCCAGACCCAACGGTGATCGAGCAGCGATTTCTCGCCCTCGGTACTGGGTACGCTATGGCCTTCGCTAAGGTCTTCCTTTTCGAGCTTCTCAAAGTCGAACATGATCAGGTGGTCACAGGTACAGGCACAGTCGTTAGAATTTCCTCGATTACATCATTGGCAGTACGCCCGCGAACACGCATCTGAGGACTGATCAGAATGCGATGGGTCAGGACGCGCGACGCTACAAATTTCACATCATCGGGAGTCACAAACGTTCTTCCGTGTATTCCTGCCCATGCCTGACACGCGCGGTAGAGCGCCAGTGCCGCGCGCGGACTAGCACCGAGTGCGACTTCGTTGCTTTCGCGGGTGGCACGTACAAGCTGCACCATATAATTTTGCACTGTTGTTTCGACACGAATGTCATGCACCTGTTCGATCAGTGCTTTGAGTACCGCAGGTTCGGTAACGGCGCTCAGCTCTGACATTGGATCAGCTTTACGGAAGCGTTCCAGAATCGCGTTTTCTTCACTTTCGGAAGGATAGCCAATATTTACACGCAACAGGAATCGATCCAGTTGTGCTTCTGGCAGGGGAAATGTTCCTTCCAGTTCTACCGGGTTTTCCGTCGCCATGATCAGGAATGGGCGAGGCAGCAGTCGTGTTTCACCGTCAACGGTGAGTTGGCGCTCCTGCATCGCTTCCAGCAGTGCGGATTGTGTGCGTGGAGTGGCGCGGTTGATTTCGTCTGCCAGCACCACCTGACTCAGAATTGGGCCGGGACGAAATTCAAAATCACCCGTTTTCTGGTTATAGATGCTCACGCCTGTAATATCGCTCGGCAGCAAATCTGGCGTAAACTGAATACGGTGAAAGGAGCAGCCCAATGAAATTGCCATCGCCTTCGCCAGTGTCGTCTTTCCTGTTCCCGGTACATCTTCAATCAATACGTGGCCTTCACACAGGATCGCTACCATCACCAGATTGATGGCTTCTTCTTTGCCAACAATCACTTTTTGAATATTCTGGCGCACTTGCGCCGCGACTTCCTGAATCATCGAAACTGTTGCCTTTCAGGGATGTGATTCTGCTCAAAAACGCTCAAACAAATACCATAATTCATGTCATATCCAGCGAGAGATTTTTTCATCATAGCCGCTAATTGTAGCCGAACATCCGGCAAGCATTCACAAATAGTATGGGTGTTAACTCGTAGTGGTTGTCATTCCATTGAGTTTATCAGTACAATGATCATATCAAAAATTCAATAGGCTCATCTACCACCATGCCAACACAAATGGAGCTAATCGAAGACGGTCACATTATCAGCAGTGCATTGATTGCGCCCTGGACACTCCAGGACCTGTTTGCTGCATGGAGGCATGAAGAAGAACTGCGGAACGGCGCACCCATCCGCATCCATAGCATTCTGGACGTTTCCCGTGCGCGCCCCGCACCGCGTGGGTTGGTGTCTCATCTGCGGCAATCCCCGTCTTTTGCTCATAGCACCAAAGGCATGATCATCATTGTTGGCGCGAGCGTATTTACCCGCGCGTTGATGGATATTGCTATGAGAATTACCGGGCATAAGGACATTAAGTTCATGGATTCGTATGAGGAAGCGTTAACTTATCTTCGTGAAATCATCGTAAAAGAGAAAAACGAGCAAACCGTATCAGGTGGTTTCCTCCTGACCAAATCGTAAGCCCGTTTTCCTTCCAGATTTTTGATATGGCTTTTTAGGCTGTCGCGCCTTCTGCAACAGCAGTAGCTGGTTCAGCCTTCGGCGCGGCGTCGCTGAATGTCACGACGCGAAAACATTCAGCATATTCCATTTCCTTGCCTTTGGCAGTTTCGGCTGCCCATTTCCGCACTTCTTCTGCCGGGTCCCAGTCCTTGAGTTGGCTTTTATGCTGACGCAAAGCCTCGATTTTCAGGTCAATAGTGCTTGTGATATTGACGTAAACTTCGGCCTTCTCATCCCAGACCATAACATAGACTTTGTAGGGCTTGTGAGCAGTCAGACCTTCGTCCTGCAATTCTTCAAACAGATTAGGTTGACCTGCTGCCGGGAAAATAGCGTCAATGGCTGCCAACGCTGCCGCCCGGTGATCGGGGTGATTGATATAACCGTCACCCGCCCAAACCACAGTTGGGTCACCGACGATAACGGTATCCGGCTTGAATCTGCGAATTTCGCGCACCAGGCGTTTACGAAGCGCCATCGTTGCTTCCAGCATTCCGTCCGGTTCGCGCAGATAAACAACATTATGTACGCCGACAACAGCAGCAGCAGCGGTTTGCTCTGCTTCGCGGATTCGTGTTGCTTCAGCTTTGGTCATACCGGGTTCGGCAATTCCAACATCCCCGCTGGTACAAAGCACATAACACACTTCTGCACCATCGCGCACCCAGCGTGCCACCGTTCCAGCGACAGAGAACTCAATATCATCGGGGTGTGCGACGATCACCATTGCCCGTTTGGGCGTCCAGTTTCCATTGCTCATATTTAAAAGGCTTCCTGCGGAAAATAGAACATATATGCACAGATGAGATGAAAAGGGCAGACTTTACTTGTGGGTTATGACGGATGGATGACCTTTGCGCTAGCGCGTTTCCCATGCTCAGTGCTACGATATAGCATCAGGGAAAACAGATAACTATGAACGCAGAAATCATTTCGATTGGCACTGAACTACTTCTTGGCGAAATCAACGACACAAACGCCACCTATATTGCACAACAACTCAAAAATATTGGCCTGAATCTCTATTATCGTTCTACGGTAGGGGACAATGAGGAACGCATCACCAACGTGATCAAACTGGCAATGAGCCGTGCGGACATTATCATCACAACGGGCGGCCTCGGCCCGACAGTAGACGATATGACGCGACAGGGCGTTGCCAATGCAGTCAACCAACCCCTTGAACAGCGCGAATCGCTGGTAGACGACCTAAAAGAAAAATTCAAACGCTTCAATGCGCAAATGTCACAAAGCAACTTGCTACAAGCGATGATGCCGCGTAACGCAATTGCGGTGAATAACCCGGTTGGGACTGCGCCTGCTTTCATTGTCGAGACGGAACGCGGTGCGATCATTAGCCTGCCGGGTGTCCCGCGTGAAATGAAATACCTGATGGAACATTCCATATTGCCCTATTTGCAGCAGCGCGTCGGCACGGGGATCATTAAACTGCTCGTTTTGCGGACGGCAGGGGCAGGCGAAAGCTGGCTCGGAGAACAGATCAACGACCTGATGCGGATGACAAATCCGACAGTAGGCACGGCAGCCCATTCCGGCTTTTGCGATGTGCGCATTACTGCCAAAGCGCCTACCGAGATCGAGGCGGACGCCTTAATCAGCGGGATCGAGACAGAAATTCGCAAGCGTGTCGGTGAGTTCATTTTCGGCGTAGATAAAGACCCGCTTGAAGGCGCGTTGATCGCCGCCTTGAATCAGGCAGGCGGGCGCGTATCCATCAGCGAAACAGGCACAAATGGGATGCTCCGACAGCGTTTATATAACGCATCTGGTGGCGAGACTATCATCCATGCCGCTGAAGAGTTTGATAGCCTGGTTGAACTTCGCAGCAAACTTGGTGTAGCCGAAGACACCGACCTGCAAAAACTCGCTGAACAGGTTGTACAACCGTTGCTGCGAAATGGTGCAAAAATTGCGATAGGCATTGTTTCCGACCCAACCGGAACAGTCATTTCTGTGAGCAATGGCACAACGACGCGCAATCGCTCCTACGCCTATGGCGGTGTCGATCAGGGCGGGCCAGAATGGGCAACAGGCTGGGGTATGTCGATGGCATGGCATCTGCTTGGTCAGGAACGGGGGGAGAAATCCCGTTGACTTGGTACGTCAATCGTCTTCGCGCCGCGCAGGAAACGCAGAAATCACGACTGGCGCTGGAGATTGCACCCTGGGCGGAGAAAATCCCGTATCCGCTGCAACGCTACGACGATGCGTTTCTGCCATTTAGCAAGGCTATCATCGACGCTACGGCAGAATTTTGCTGTGCCTACGTGTTCAACCTTGCTGCATTTCTGTCGTTGGGGGCATCCGGGGCGATTGCATTGGAACGCGCAATTGCCTATGTCCCTTCCCCAATCATCAAGATTCTGCACGCGCCGTTTGCCAGTTCGCAATATGCGCGTGCGGTTGGCGAGAGTGGATTCGCTGTGGATGCGGTGACAGTTGTCAATGATCAACCCGGCGCGGATATAGCATCTATGCGCACTCTGACAGAAGGTTATCTAAAATTGCCCGAACGCGGTGTATATATCCATGTACTAGATGATGAAAAAGGCGATCAGCTATTAGGTATTGTTGAAGACCTGGAAACCGAATTTGCCGGGCAACTTGGCAGTTATTCGTGGTGGCAGAAAAAGGGCTATTTTGAACTCGAAAATGGTGATTTGATCACCAATTGGTATGGCGAATCTGTGATTTATGCTTCACGGGGTGAAGATTTCCGTGAAGCGATGCGCGAAACAGCCAGCGCGCTCCAGGGCTGGAACGAATGACTCGGAAAGTTGTGGCGATTACCGGGGCAGCGGGCTATCTCGGCGGGCGCTTGATTGCACATCTCGCCGCACAACCCTGGGTAGAGCGTATTGTTGCGCTGGATAAACGGACAATCCCTTCGCAGTCTGGCGTAATTTCCCATGTGGTCGATGTAGGTGAATCGCCAACGCTGCGCGCCATTCTGGTGGAACACGGTGTATCACATCTGGTTCACGCCGCGTTTCAGATTACGCCGCCAAATGGCGATGAATACGCGATGCGTACCGCCAATGTAATTGGATCAATGAACGTTTTTCGTGCAGCGTTGAACGTCGTTGATCACCTGACATTTATTTCGAGCGTTGCTGTCTATGGTTATCGCGCCGGACATCCGAACCGTATCCCCGAACAAACTTCCCTGCACCCAACGATGTCCTATGGCAAACATAAACTGGAGGCCGAGGCCGCACTGCGTATTTTTAGCAAACTCCCCTACCGGGAAGGATTAAAAACGCGCCTGGCGATCCTGCGCTTCGCGGCGATCTGCGGGCCAAATGGCGCGACACGATCCCATCTGCGCGCATTGACTGCGCAGCCGTTTTTCGTACTATCCGAAGGCGGACGCGCCCGGACACAGGCGATCCATGAAGATGATGCCGCTTCATTCATCGGCGCTACGCTGGAATCGGATTTGGAGGGAACATTTAATGCATCTCCGGACGATTTCGCAACATGGGCAGATGTGGGGCAACTCTCGAACCGCCCGATTCTTTCCTTGCCGCGTCCGGTGCTAAACAGCATGACGCGACTGAATCGTATGCTGCCTGCGTTGAACGGCTTCACGCGGGACGTAGTGGATTTGTTCTCTGAAACGCTGGTTGTGGATAATAGCGCGGCTAAAACCAGTCTGGAATGGAAGCCGCGCTATTCGACGTGTGATGCTTTCTATCAGATGTTCAAGGCGCTCGGCACAGCGCGTTGATTAGTCGCCACCGCCGGGATTGCCGCCATTGGGTCGCAGCGTGCCGGGGATATTGCCAAGTACAGAACTACCCGGCTTTTGCGGTTGTGAACCCGCGATCCACTTGCCCGCGACAGGATAGGCATCGGATGGCCCGAACGGGAAGTTATTATCGGATGCGCCTGTGGTATTGGCGCTGTGGAGCGAGAATACACCGTTCGTTGTCAGATAGCCTACGGTCATGATCCCGTCTGCATTCCAGTCACCTGCGACGATACGGTTGGTCGACAACCATTCAAAGGCAATATCGCTGAATGTGATGCCGTTTCCGTTGACATTGCTCAGATACCATGTCTGGTTGCCTGGGCGATAGACGCCAACGGTATCCACCCCATCATAGTTCCAGTCGCCTGCGATACCAACATCGCCGGGGTTACCCAGTACCAGATAGAAGTTATCTGTTCCGGTAGTGATTTCATTCTTGAGGTAAATGATCCCGTTGTTGTTGCGATAAACACCGATACCATCGTGCAACGCCCCGTTATACCAGCGTCCATGTAGCGGCGTATCTGCCGGGTTGCCAAAGACTGCGGTGTAATTGATAGCGGGTGTTATGTTGGAATCGCTCAGATAGAACACACCGTTGAAATTGTCATAGATACCAACGGTATCCACCCCATCGCCATTCCAGTCCCCCACAACAGGCAGGTTTTGCGCTCCGGGGTTGAAGGAGACAAAAATATCCTGTGCGCCTGCGGAATTTGAATTGCGCAGGAACCAGCTACCATCCTTGAAAACGCCGATAGTATCCTGGTGCGGCGGCAGGAGGGTGAATGTTGCAGATGGCGTAAATGTGTTGGATGGTGTAAACGTTGCCGTTGGTGTCGGTGTGCGGGTTGGCGATGGCGACGGTGTGATAGTCGCAGTACGGGTTGGTGTCGGGATAGACGAATCCTGATAACGGAATTCATCCACCGCAATAATGTTTCCGTTGATACCAGTAGGCCCCGCATTGGTTAGAAAGTAGCGGAAGCCAACACAACCGCTGACTGTTCCAGTAATGCTGGTCAGTGTTGCGGAGTACCCTGTCCAGTTTTCCGGGTATGTGCTGGTTGTCTGGGCAGGGTTGATTTCCACGAGCAGGCGCGAAAAATCACCGACACTGGTTTGAGTAGTACCAGGAGAGCAAGCGCCGTTCGTGCTGAGGCGTACCTGTATCCGATCCGGGTTTTGTGAACCAAGGGCAGTGCGCGTGTAGAAAGTGATGATGTCGTTGTTTTTGAGCGTTGTGATCAGGGGAGTGATCAACCAGTTGCTGATTGTCCCCGTTGAGCCAGTGGTGCTATTGTAATCGACGCTCACACAGGAATTGCTTCCGCCAAGAAAGCCCTGAAGGATTGTGGAACCATTCGTACCGCATTGTACCCACTGCGATGCGCCGAGAGGACTACTCAGGTTGGTTCTTGTCCATCCAGCCGGTACGCCACTGTTGAACCCTTCCGCAATGGTGACAGCCTGTGCCACGCGCGTCGGCAAACTGAGATAGGCTATTGTAAAAAGGAGGACTATTGTCAGTGCCAGTCGCCCCAAACGCCGTAAGTTTGTTTTTCTCATGCTACTCATCCTGTTAATATTCCCTATCATGACCTATATTGAGATCGTGACTTTTCGATACCAGATAAGCAAGATTGGGCGGGAACGGACAGACCGTACATCACCCCTGACTTTATATTGTACGTGAATTCAGGGATGAGTCAGTAGGAATTGGGGCATAAATTCCGGCGTTCAACGGATATGAGGCTGAAACTGGAAAAGTTATGATCTGATTATACGGCTTTCATCACAACGACAGTCACATCGTCTTGAAAATCTTCTCCATAAACATGCGTCCTGACGGCTGCCAACACCCTGTCAATAATTTCTTCGGCTGAGAGGCTGGCAGGGAAACTATTCAGGAGTGACTGGAATCGTTCAAATCCAAAAAATTCGCCCGTTGGATTCTCGGCTTCTATCACACCATCGCTGACCAGCACCAGAATAGAACCCGGCGTTAATATGAGGTTGCGTGAGGCGTATTTAGCACGTTTCGATGCTCCGAGAGGATAGCCGCCTACGTCGATTGGTTCCCAACCGCGTCCACTTTGCGTTGTGAGCGCATAAGGTGTCACCATTCCGGCATTGGCAATTTCGGTCAAGCCCGTTTCCGGGTCGAAGATAGCGATGCACAACGCACTGTTCATTGAAGTGGATTGCATCCTATCCAGCAGACGCATGTTTAGCTCTGTCAAAATGGAAGCAGCGTTTGGAAACTGACTCGCCTCTTCGCGGAGTGCCGTCGTTGTTACCGCCATCAGAAGCGCCGCCGGGATGCCCTTGCCACTCACATCCCCAATCACAACGCCGAGCCGTCCACCGGGCATCAACAGATATTGATAAAAATCCCCGGAAACGTGTCGTGCCGGAATATTTCGCGCCGCGACCTGAATCTTTGGAATAGGTGGCACTTCCTGTGGCAAGAGGCTGGTTTGAATATCACGCGCAGTTTGTAGCTCCGTCTCAAACGCCCGGATTTCTACTTCGTGCGCGCGTTCCAATTCTTCCTGTGCCGTTTTGAGATCGTTGAGAGAACGCTCAAGTTGACCATTGGTCTGTTTCAGGCGCGAATATAGCTGGGCGTTGCGAAGCGCGATTCCGGCCTGTGCTGCCAGCGATTGCAGCAGATATGATTCTTCATCAGTAAAATTGCGGTAATTATTGGTTTCTACCGCCAGAACACCGTACAGGCGATCCGCATATTTCACGGGCGCGGCAAGTTCCGAGAGCATTCCGGCAACAACAGCCTGTGTGGAGCGTGCGGTGCGTTGATCGGTGCGCAGGTTGTGGGTACGCGCCGGGAGTTGCGCCCAGGCAACCAACCCTTTCAAGTCCTCTTTGAGGCGAGACTCAAGCATAAGCGCCATTTCGTCGGTGATCCCTGCCCATGCCACCGGATGCAATCGTTCATCATTGGGACGCACTTCAAGCAGTACACTCATTTGCGTATCCAGCATTTCACGCGCCGCATTCACGATAGGTTGAAGCAAATCCTGCAATTCAAGGTGTGCAACCAATACCTGCGAAAGTCCCTGAAAATGATCAAAACGCGCGATTGCCTGCCGACTGTCGGTAAAGCGTTTGGCAACCATCGCCTGAATTGAAACCAGCCCGATATACTGATCAATCGCTTTTCGGCGTTCCAGCCCGAAAGCGTTTGGCATCCCAGCCTGTAACGACGCAACCCCCAGCAAATTGTTATCTGCTGTGAGCGGTATGATGTAGGCAGTTTCAACATCGCTCGCCACAGGCTGGAAGCGCGGCTCCCGATTAACATGTTCGATCAGCCGTGCTTGTCGTGCCGCGCCAACTTCGCCATAAATCCCTGCGCCAGAACGAAAGCGGTGGTTTGAATCGAGAGAGGTTGCGCCGGAATGTACCGGATTACTGAACTCCTGCGAAGCTGAATCATAGGGATAGATCACGACAGCTTTGGAACTGGTTTCCAGTCGCAACCATTCTGCCGCGCGTTCCAGCAGCGAACGCACATCCACCGGATCACCGAGAAACATCATGAGGTTGGCGAGGGTTGTTCCTTCCATGCTATTCATGACCGGATGCAGCGCGTCGGCTATCTGTGCAGGATGCCGCCGTGTTGCAATCACATATCCCAGTGCAATACCGCCAATCAGGGTCGATAGAAAGAATAAGAAACCGATGATTTCCAAGTGCTTCTGCGCCTTTGCTCGATCAAGTGGATGGCGCAGAGTTTGCCAGCCTCATTCGCAAACGCGGTTAAAATGCAATTAAATTGTCGTTAAGAGGGGCTGCCCCTCACAGCGGTGAGAGGCAGATTGAATCACGGTTCCCGGTTAGGGCGTGCCGCTTGGTGGAGCAGGCGTGCCGCTTGGTGGAGCAGGCGTGGCGCTCGGCGGACGCGGCGTAGGCGTATGGGTAGCGCTTGGCGGCACGGCTGTCGCGCTCGGCGGGATTGGCGTAAAGGTTGCCGACGGCGGCACGGCTGTTGGCGTGAAGGTTGGCGCGTTCTGGCTTTGAATCGCCGCGACAGTTCCAGCAACCGATGTGCCGCGCGCCTGTGCGGTCAGCGTCAAAGCGACGTAGGTGCTGATCAGGTTATTGCCGGAAAGCGTTGGTACGCGCGTCAGTGTGGGGAGGCGTGTTAGCGTCGGGAACGGCGTAAAGGTTGGGAAGCGCGTCGGTGTTGGCAGTGGCGTTCTGGTTCCGGTTGGCGCAGGTGTCCGGGTTGAGGTTTGCGTGCGCGTTGGGGTACGGGTATTGGTGGGGGTTGAGGTGAGCAAGCTACGCAAGGCGCGCACCGTTTCCTTTGCGATATTGGCGTATGTACCCTGTGCATCCTGCTTCACATACTCGTTGTAATCATTGATCGCATCGCCATAGCGCTTCAGACCCTGGTAGGCTTGTCCGCGATAGTAGTAGGCCAGCGCAGAAGGACGACGACCACCCAACTGAATTGCCAGGGTGAGATCAACCACCGCAAAATCGAACTGACCGCGCTTGACGTATAACCGTCCGCGATCCAGATAGGCAAACTGGGAATCCGGGTCCAGTTCAATTGCGCGCGAATAATCATTGAACGCCGAATCAAGATTTCCCAGCGACTCATAGGCATAACCACGATTATCGAACGCCGTAGAATCCTGCGGATCGAGGAGGATAGCGCGGTTTAAATCGTTCATTGCAGCGGTGATGTTATTCTGCCGCAGGTACAGACTGCCACGTATCGAATAGAGTAAACCATAATCCGGGTCAAGGGTGAGCGCCTGGGTGATAAAGCTGATCGCTGTTGTAAGCTGGTTGGCAGCGCGGAACAGCACGCTTAGGCTGATATAGGTATCCAGAAAGCGCGGATCGGTCTTGATCACCTTGTCCATGTCTTCAAAGGCGGCATCGAAATCTCCTGCCTGATATTGCATCCAGCCGCGATTGTGCAGCGCAAACAGGTTGTTCTCTTCCCGTTTGAGCGCATCATCCATATCCGCCAGCGCATCCTGATCCTTCGCCTGGAGATAGAGGATGATGCCGCGAACAATCAGCGGATGGGCAACGGTTGTATCAGCGTCAATCGCCGCATCCAGTGCGCTCAGAATATCCTCGGCGCTACCATTGCTGCGGAACACCGCGACGGCACGATTACTTCCCCCCAAGGCCTTCAGTACAGAACGCGGAGAACCTGTCACAAGTTTATCAAAGGCTTCTGTCGCCCCTTGAATATCCCCGAAAAGCGCACCCAGGTACGCGCCTGTGAATGCCAGTTCGTCGCGGTCTGCTTGCAAGCTGGAAAGATTGGCATTGGCGTCGAATGCTTTTTCCGCTGCGGTATGTGCATCAAAAGCGCGACTGTAGTCTGCCGCGCCGATATACAGTTGCAATTGCGTAAAAGCACTGATCGTCGCCGCATCCATCTTCGGATCGAGCGTGAACTGTACTGCGGTTGGATAATCATAGTATGGGCGAACGGTGATGTTACGGCGGAAGCCCACCAGATAGCTTTCAAGTTCCACGCGCTTCATCAATTCAATGTGCATGATGGGCGCGCCGCTGGCGGGAGCTTCGCCCCAGATGACCGCAAGCGCTTTGGGGTTGGCTTTGCCAGCATCACGCGCTTCCTGCTGCGTTGTCGGCGCTTTGGCAAGGTTGGTGACAGTCACCTTGTAGTTTTTGAAATTGGTCGCGTTCAACGCAGTACGCACGGCGGCAGTTGCATCAAATGTTCCGGCACGGGGAATGTTCGCCAGCAAGACCACAAAATCAGAAAGGAATGGGGTACGGGTTGGAGTCGGCGTCGTGGCAGATTGCGCCAGCGCACCACGATTGACGGTTGTACCAAGCGCCATCATCAAAGCCACTATAAAAAGTAGTAATCCGGGCCAACGTTTTTTTATCATTCCCACACCTTTTCCTTGTTTGGAACTTTTTGAGGGTCTCTGCTTCATAATGTACAACAAGTTGGCGTTAAACGCCTAATCAACCTTTTACAATCATCCATCTATCATTGGTTCAACTTTGTATAAGGTTTGAGATGAGAATGCAACGGTACAACACCTGCCGCTATCAAATTTCAGCGAAACCCGGTAGTTTTTTGTACCTTCGTGATTGAACCTGACCAGCGTCAATTTGTATTTCTCATCAACTGTTTATCCTTGTTTTCGTAAAAAAGTTGCTCTTTTTTGACTCTCAGTAACGTAGAGAAATAAGAGTAACATTCCAGAATCCAGATGCTTGTCAATCGTTTTCTCACGCCAAAACTATTGACAAACCTTGTATAAAACTATAACATCCTTGTACAAGCCCCAAAAGCGGCAACGGAGAACGAAATCATGAATAGTGTAGGAAATTCAAATGACCCTAACTCCCGCACACCCTATCCCGCACACGTTGCCGATACCACCGCGATTGTCGAACCCGAAGTCTTTGGACAGGGTTCACGCGGCGCAGTCGACCCGAACGCCGATCTTGTCCAATTCTATTTCCGCGATATTCGCCCAATTTCCGGCCTTTTAACCGTCAACGAGGAACAGGATTTATCGCGCGCTGTACAGCAGGGTAAACGCGCACGCCACCGCCTGAGTCGCCATGCGGAAATTATTGGTGAAGATCGCGCCCGTCTGGAATCACAAATCGCAGTAGGCGAATGCGCCCGCGAGGAACTGATTATCGCCAATACGCGCCTGGTTGTAAGCATCGCCAAGAGCTATCAGGGACGTGGTTTGTCGCTTGCCGATCTGATACAGGAGGGCAATCTGGGGTTGATGAAAGCGGTAGATCGCTTTGACCCGGATCGCGGTGTACGGCTGAGTACCTATGCGACATGGTGGATACGCCAGACCATTGCGCGTGCCGCAGGCGATTCCGGGCGAACGATCCGCCTTCCAATCAACCAGGGGCAG
>CAYSOC010000164.1:0-15632 GCA_964432445.1 uncultured Anaerolineaceae bacterium | reverse complement strand
ACTCAAGAATACGCTCAACACGATGGTTGACCAGTTGAATTCCTTCGCCTCGGAAGTAACGCGCGTGGCACGCGAAGTCGGTACGGAAGGTAAACTTGGTGGTCAGGCTGAAGTACGCGGCGTTGCTGGAACATGGAAAGACCTGACCGATAATGTGAACCTGATGGCAAGCAACCTGACCGGACAGGTGCGTAACATTGCCGAAGTCGCCACTGCTATTGCCAACGGTGACCTGTCGAAAAAGATCACCGTCGATGTGAAGGGCGAAATCCTCGAACTCAAGAACACGCTCAACATCATGGTCGACCAGTTGAACTCGTTCGCCGCAGAAGTGACGCGCGTGGCACGTGAAGTCGGTACGGAAGGCAAACTTGGCGGTCAAGCCGAGGTGCGAGATGTTGCTGGAACGTGGAAAGACCTCACTGATAATGTGAATCTGATGGCGAGCAATCTGACTGGACAGGTGCGTAACATTGCCGAAGTTGCCACTGCTATCGCCAACGGTGACCTGTCGAAAAAGATCACCGTCGATGTGAAGGGCGAAATCCTCGAACTCAAGAACACGCTCAACATCATGGTCGACCAGTTGAACTCGTTCGCCGCAGAAGTGACGCGCGTGGCACGTGAAGTCGGTACGGAAGGCAAACTTGGCGGTCAAGCCGAGGTGCGAGATGTTGCTGGAACGTGGAAAGACCTCACTGATAATGTGAATCTGATGGCGAGCAATCTGACTGGACAGGTGCGTAACATTGCCGAAGTTGCCACTGCTATCGCCAACGGTGACCTGTCGAAAAAGATCACCGTCGATGTGAAGGGCGAAATCCTCGAACTCAAGAATACGCTCAACACGATGGTCGACCAACTCAATTCGTTCGCTTCGGAAGTAACGCGCGTGGCACGTGAAGTCGGTACGGAAGGCAAACTCGGCGGACAAGCCGAAGTACGCGGCGTCGCCGGAACCTGGAAAGACCTGACCAACAATGTGAACCTGATGGCAAGCAACCTGACTGGACAGGTGCGTAACATTGCCGAAGTCGCCACCGCTATCGCCAACGGTGACCTGTCGAAGAAGATCACGGTTGATGTGAAGGGCGAAATCCTCGAACTCAAGAACACCCTCAACACGATGGTTGACCAGTTGAATTCCTTCGCTTCGGAAGTGACGCGCGTGGCACGAGAAGTTGGTACGGAAGGCAAACTCGGCGGGCAAGCCGAAGTACGCGGCGTCGCCGGAACCTGGAAGGATTTAACGGATAACGTCAACTCTATGGCGGGTAACCTGACAGCGCAGGTGCGTGGTATCGCGCGCGTCGTTACTGCGGTTGCCAATGGAGATTTGAAACAGGAACTGGTGCTTGGAGCGAAAGGTGAAATCGCAACGCTCGCTGCGACAATTAACGAAATGATTGATACTCTGGCAACATTCGCCGATCAGGTGACGACAGTAGCACGCGAAGTCGGTATCGAAGGCAAACTCGGTGGGCAAGCCAGTGTGCCAAACGCATCAGGAACGTGGCGACACCTGACCGATAACGTGAATCAGCTTGCGGGTAACCTGACTACACAGGTACGCGCGATTGGTGAAGTTGCGACTGCCGTTACAAAGGGCGATTTGACCCGTTCCATCACTGTCACCGCACAGGGCGAACTCGCAGAATTGAAAGACAACATCAACCAGATGATTGCCAATCTGCGCGAAACCACCCAGAAAAACACCGAACAGGATTGGCTCAAGACCAATCTGGCGAAATTTACGCGCATGTTACAGGGGCAACGTGCGCTCGAAACTGTTTCCCGGCAAATCCTTTCGGAACTGGCTCCGCTGGTTACCGCACAACATGGCGTCTTTTATCTGATGGATAACGAAGGGACGCCAATGTTACGGCTTTTGAGCAGTTATGCCTACCGGGAACGCAAACATCTATCGAATCAGTTTGCGTTGGGCGAAGGCCTGGTCGGTCAATGCGCACTTGAGGGGGATCGCATTCTGCTGACCGAAGTCCCGGATAATTACATCAAAATCAATTCCGGGCTGGGCGAAGCAACCCCTTATAACGTTGTTGTGCTTCCGGTGCTGTTTGAGGGGCAGGTGATCGCGGTGATTGAATTGGCTTCGTTCCACCGCTTCAGCGAAATTCACCTGACCTTTCTCGATCAGCTTACCGAAAGCATCGGGATCGTACTCAATACCATTGCGGCAACGATGCAGACCGAAAAATTGCTCAATCAATCACAATCTCTTGCAGAAGAGTTGCAGGCACAACAGAGTGAATTGACCGAAACCAATAAACGGCTGGAACAACAGGCACGATCCCTGCAAGCATCAGAGGATTTGCTCCGCAGTCAACAGGATGAACTCAAACACACCAATGACGAACTGGAGGAGAAGGCGCGCCTGCTTGCCTCTCAAAATGTGGAGGTTGAGCGGAAAAATCGGGAAATCGAGCAAGCCAGACAGTCGCTGGAAGAAAAAGCGGAGCAGTTGGAAATTACCTCCAAATATAAATCCGAGTTTCTGGCGAATATGTCTCACGAACTTCGGACACCGCTCAACAGTATGTTGATCCTGTCGCAGCTACTCTCTGAAAATAGCGAAAAGAATCTGACTCCCAAGCAAATCGAATTTGCCCAGACAATCCATCTCTCCGGGACAGATTTGCTGGTACTCATTAATGACATTCTCGACCTGGCAAAGATTGAATCCGGGGCAATGGTTGCCGAAGTTGAAGAAGTGAACTTCGAGAACATCAAAACAGATATACAGCGCAACTTTGAGCAAGTTGCGCATAGCAAAAATCTCGGCTTCCAGGTGTTGATGGACGGTGATTTGCCGCGCGCGATGTATACCGATGGACGACGGTTGATGCAAATTCTCAAGAATCTGCTTTCCAATGCTTTCAAATTCACCGAGCGCGGCAGTGTAACCTTGCACTTGATGCGGACAAATGCACAGCAGGTCTCGTTCAATACCGAGTCGCTCCGACAGGCAGATACAGTAATTGCTTTCCATGTGATCGATACCGGGATCGGCATCCCGAAAGAAAAGCAGAAAATCATCTTTGAATCATTTCAGCAGGCCGATGGTACAACCAGCCGGAAATATGGTGGCACAGGGTTAGGGCTGTCCATCAGCCGGGAAATTGCCCGGTTGCTTGGGGGGGAAATCCAACTCGCCAGCACACCGGATAAAGGCAGCACCTTTACGCTATATCTGCCATTTTATGCAAGCGTAGCGGCCAGCCTATCCTTCAATGATCGAAATCCACACCCGGCCAAACCTGCTACTGCCTATCCGACTGAACCGCGCCTCAATAGAAATGCGCCCGCCAAATCCAAACATGCCTCTGGCGTTATTTCCACAGATACCCATCCTATTGTCGAGATTCAGATTGAAGATGATCGCGCTACGCTGCAAGACGGAGACCGTATCATCCTGATTATTGAAGACGATCAGAAATTTGCGCGTACTTTGCTGGATATTGTGCATGGCGTCGGTTTCAAGGCAATTGTTGCGTTGCGTGGCGATGCTGGACTATCGCTTGCCTTTGAACTGAAACCGGACATGATTTTGCTGGATATTCAACTGCCGATTATGGATGGGTGGACGGTGCTGGATCGCCTCAAGCATGACCCGCGCACGCGCCATATCCCGGTCAGCATTATTTCGGTGGTAGAAGAAAACGCTTATGGTCTACAGGTCGGGGCGATTGCCTATCTGAACAAGCCAGTGGATTATAACGTCCTGAAAAATACACTGACGATGGTGAACAACTTCATCACGCGCCCGGTGAAAGACCTGTTAATCATCGAGGATAATGACACCCAGCGGAATAGTCTGGTTGAACTGCTTCAAAACACCGACCTGAATATCGTTTCAGTGGGGACGGGGCGCGCCGGATTGGAAGCACTGAAATCCCAACCTTTCGATTGTCTTATACTCGATCTTGACCTGCCCGATATGTCAGGCTTCCAATTGCTCACACAACTGGAAGAGGAGTTGGGGACAATTGAAATCCCGATCATCATTTATACGGGTGCAGAGCTAAAGCCTGAAGAGGAAGCCACGCTACGTCGATTGACGCGCTCCGTCATACTCAAACGCGACGTTACATCAATGAATCATCTGCTGGACGACACAATGTTGTACCTGCACCGAAACGAGACTGGTCTATCGGACAGCAAACAACAGATGTTACAGAATTTCCGCAAGATAGATATTACCCTCGCTGGAAAGAAAGTCCTGTTGATAGATGATGATATTCGGAATATCTTCGCCACAACGAGCATTCTGGAACGGCATAATGTTCAGGTTATATTTGCCGAAAATGGACGGCTCGGCATCGATCTCCTGAAAGAAAATCGGAATATTGACGCTATCCTCATGGACATCATGATGCCGGAAATGGATGGTTATGAGACGATTCGGCAAATTCGGCAAATGCCGGGTTATAAATCTCTGCCAATCATCGCCCTGACGGCAAAAGCAATGCTGGGAGATCGTGAAAAGTGTCTGGAGGCTGGCGCATCCGATTACATTACCAAGCCGATTGATACCAATCAATTTCTCTCACTTCTCCGTGTTTGGCTATCCAGGTAGGTAGAGGGCATTGATGGATCAGGAAATTGAGAAAGTCAATATTCTGCTGGTGGATGATCGTCCCGAAAATCTCTATGCTCTCGAAGCAATGCTGGAAAACCTGGGGCAAAATCTGGTCAGGGCAAATTCGGGTGAAGAAGCTCTCAAATACGTTCTTCATTACGAATTTGCTGTGATTCTGATGGATGTGCAAATGCCGACCATTGATGGCTTCGAGACCGCAACCTTGATCAAACAGCGGGACAAGTCCCGGCATATCCCAATCATTTTCCTGACGGCTATCCACCAGACCGAAGCCTATATGTTCAAGGGCTACGCTGTTGGCGCTGTGGATTACCTGTTCAAGCCAATCGTGCCAGAAATTCTCTCGGCAAAGGTATCCAGCTTCATTGAGTTATATCGAAGCCGTTATGCCATTCAGAGACAGGCAGAGTACATCAAACAAGCCAATGCGGAATTGGAGAAACAACTCCGACAGCTTACGCAACTCAATCAAAAACTGACTGCAACCCAAAAAGCGCTCAACGAGTCCAACGAATTGCTGGAGGAACGGATCGAGGAGCGCACCAGACAACTGGAAATTGCCAACAAGGAACTGGAATCCTTTAATTATACGGTCTCTCATGATTTACGCGCACCGCTTCGGATCATCAATGGGTTCGGGACAATTGTGCTGAACCGTTATGGGACGGAGTTGGATGGTGATGCGCGCGATCTGCTACAGCAAATTTGTGACAATGCCGTTCACATGGCATCCATCATCGAAAGTCTGCTTTCTTTCTCGCGGATGGTACGCGCCGAACTCAAAAAAGTGGAAGTTGATCTGGGCGCGATGGCCTGGAATATCCTGCAACGGTTGCAGTCCGAAGATACAGATCGTACAGTCGAGATTTATATCGCTGAGGATGCTATTGCCTATGGCGATTTTGCATTGCTGGAAATCGTGCTGACCAATCTTCTGAGCAACGCCTGGAAATTCACAGCAAAGCAGGAAAACGCCGTTATCGAGTTCGGGAAAGTGGAGATTGAGGGCGTGACAACCTTTTTTGTACGGGATAATGGGATTGGCTTCGATATGAAAAAGAGTGCCAGACTGTTTATGCCTTTCCAGCGCCTTCATACCGCAATCGAATTCCCCGGTACAGGTATCGGACTGGCAACTGCCAAACGTATTATCGAACGCCACAATGGATATATCCGCGTTGAAAGTGCCGTTGGGGAAGGAACAACTTTTTATTTCAACCTGCCATCTTCATAGAGATGGTAGATCAATTCCATCTTGTCATACAGAATCCGGGTAAAGAGAGTAGAAGGCTTCCGGTTGCACGATACTTGGATAATGTGAAAGATTTGTAATTGACAAACCGGGAATTATTAATTATTCTTGAATAGTCAGACTTGATTAATCAGGATTATGCAAAGAGAACTGCTGCTGCTTGGGATGTTGAGGCGAGGCCGTACCCATGCCTATCAACTTAACGAATTCATAGAACGCGATATGGAACACGTGATCGACCTGAAAAAGCCGACAGCCTATGCGCTGCTGGAAAAAATGGAAAAACAGGGTTGGATCACGCAACACCAGACACAGGAGGGCAATCGCCCACCGCGCCGCGAATATGAATTAACATCCGAAGGCGAAACGCAATTTCAAACGCTGCTCCGGGAAACGCTGGCAGTTCCGTCGCCTATCTATTTCACAATGGATGTGGCATTGGCATTCCTGCCCGAACTCCCCCTGACAGAAGCGATTGCACTATTGCGACAACGCCGCGCAGCAGTCGACACTGCGTTCCAGGAATTGCGCAAAGTTCCTCCGCATGATGAAGCCGTTCAACTCGTCATTGACCATCATATTTTGCATACCGAATCCGAACTCGCGTGGATCGATCAGGTGATCGAACGCCTCTCAAAGAAAGGTTAAATCCCAGATGTCTATTGTTCTTTTCCTGCATTCGCTGACCCGCTGGCTGGTCATTCTCACCGCTGTCGTTGCGATTGTTGCTTATGTATTGGTATTGCTGAACGTAATCAAGGCTAACGCTGGTGTCAAGCGCTTGATGCGGATTTTCACCAGCGTCCTATCGTTGCAATTTGTACTCGGAATTCTGGTTTTGCTGCTCAGTTGGTCAAGTAGTGGAAACCTTGTTCGTTATCAGATGGAACACGCCACCATAGGTTTTATTGCAGTTGCGATTGGACATGCCAGCGCAATGTGGCGCAAGCGCGATCCGAACGTTGTGATCCGTAACAATCTGATCGATATTGTGGTTGTGCTGATTGTGATTTATGTGGGCGTTGCACTGCTTCCCGGTGGCTGGAGCGCTCACTTGATACCGACGCTAGGATAAAGATCATGACCCCGGAAAACACTGAAACTACATCGGACAAACTCGATTTCAAAAAACTTTTGCCCATTCTGATGATCGTTGGTGTCGATTTGCTTGGTCTGACGATCATCATTCCGCTATTGCCGCTGTACGCACGCTCGTTCAATGCTGATGCGTTTGCCATCGGCGTACTGGCGACAGCTTACCCGGCGATGCAACTCATCGGAGCGCCCATTCTGGGTCGGTTGTCAGATCGCTATGGGCGCAAACCCGTATTGGTCGCCAGCCAGATCGGAACGTTCATTGGTTTTATCCTGCTGGGGTTTGCCAATTCAATGTTTCTTCTGATGCTTGCCCGTATCATCGACGGGCTATCTGGCGCGAATATCAGTACAGCACAGGCTGCGGTTGCGGATAGCACTACTGAAAAGAACCGTACACAGGCACTTGGTCTACTCGGTGCGGCGTTTGGCGTTGGATTCATCATTGGGCCGATCATTGCGTTCATTGCGCTTGGGTTAAGCGGGAATAACTATCACGTCCCAGCACTGATTGCGGCAGGATTTTCCGCGCTTTCTATCCTGCTCACGGTAATATTCCTGAAGGAAACTCACGAGCCGGGTACACGTACTGCCAACGAACGTGCCTTTTCCCGGCAGGATTTTATCCAGACGTTGACCAGCCCCGCCGTTGGGTTTCTGCTCATCCTGACTTTCCTGCAACAGGTCGCGTTCTCTGGTTTCGAGCAGTTTCTGGCGCTCTTTACCCTGACCCGATTGGGGTTGAATGCGACAGGCAATGTGATCATTTTTATCTGGGTGGGGTTACTTGTAGTAGCAGTGCAAGCATATTTCATTCGCAAATGGTCGGATGCCTACGGAGATCGTAAGGTGATCCTCGGTGGGCTTGGTCTGCTGGCAATCGGGCTGGCGCTCACGGCGTTAACTCCGATGCAACCGCCACCCTGGTATTCCAAAGCGGCATTGGAAAAAGAAATCAATGCGGGCGAGGTAACCATCGGAGATACAGCAAGTATTCAGGCTAATTCCATTTCGCTTCCGTCCGACACAGACAAGGGCGCGGCAGGGATTATCTGGCTACTGATAGCGATGATCCCGGCGGCCATCGGTGGTGGCGTCCTGCAACCCACCGTCAACAGTATGATCACCAAGCGTGTCGATAAATCCAGGACGGGCGTAACACTCGGTATTGCTGCGGCAATCATCAGTGCATCCAGCGTTGTGTCGCCACTTTTGATGGGCGCGATTTTCCAGTTATTCGGCAATAGCGCCCCGTTCTTGTTCGCCGCTGTATTGATGGCTGGATTGCTTGGGTTGGCCTTGATCCGTCTGAAAGCAGCGCCGGAATCCAGTGCGGTTTTGGCGAATTGAAGCGCTACCCTTGCAATGCCTGCCATAATCCGGTATGATGAAAAGAGTTTCGGGGTGTGGCGCAGCTTGGCTAGCGCGCTTGCATGGGGTGCAAGAGGCCCCCGGTTCAAATCCGGGCACCCCGACACAATCTAGTCAAACCAACGGATGGGAATCTCTCATCCGTTTTTCTTTGTCTTCTGATAGTAATCACATATCTCTGGTAGCGGGCATTGATTGCAGCGCGGCGCGGCAAAAATGCAAATCTTCTGCCCGTGCCTTAGATTAGCAATGTGATAGTTGAAAAGAAATTCTGGCTCTTTCGGCAGGATAGCCCAGAGCGCCGGGTGTGCCGCTGTCGGGTTGACCTTTGCACCGATCAAACCGACGCGCTGGCTGACTCGGTGAACATGCGTATCGACAGGCATCACAGGTTTACTGAAACAAAAGAGCAGCACCAGCGAAGCCGTTTTGATTCCAACTCCGGGGGATTCCATCAGCCAATCGAGTGCATCCTGCGTCGGCATATCCTTCAAAAATTCAATCGAGGCTTCGCCGCGTTCTGCAAACAGCCGTTTCAAAAATCCCTGAATATAAGGCGCTTTGACCTCTGGGAATGTTGCGGGTGAGAGCGCAACGATCAAATCTGGTAAAGGCGCATCGCGGATCGCTTCCCATGTGCCAAACCGGGCGATCATATTATCGTAGGCTTGCTGCTCGTTTTGCTGCGTAGTACGGTGCGAGAGGATGGTCGAAATCAATTCGTGCATCGGCGTTCGTCGCGGTACAAGCGGACGAAACCCGTGCAATGCCACCAGCTTATCATAAACCTGTGAGGCTTTTTCCTGTGGTGTCAGTCTAACAGCCATAGTTATCTCTTTTCAAAGATAACTATAGCGCGTCCCTGCTGAAAAAATCCCAAACTATTCGCTGCGATTGACCTTGATTTTATAGGTACGTGGCGGTGCATTCGGATCACCCGGAGAAAAATCAATGTGGGTAATGTCCACTTCGGTTGTCGGATCGCGTTGTGTTTGCACCGGAATCGTTGTTTGCACAGGTTTTTCCGGCACGACAGATTCAGGAGGCGCAGGTGGTGGTAATTCAATAGTCGCCGTCGTATCTTCGATCAATTGCCATTCCGCATCGCGCTCAACCGTATGCCCGGTAGGAAACTGTACCACCGTCCCGTCTGCTGAGCGTGTCACCGTTACGCCATGTTGCTGAACGCGAATCGGTTGCGACAATGCAAACCTGCCACCTGCCCATACCCGCTTGCTGCTGATGATACGGATACCCGCTGCTTTCAGAATCAGGTGCAGCGGCAGGATACCGTTGAGATCATCTGTGCCGCCGAATGGCACGCCCGTCTCTGCGTGATAGCTGCCCCGGAAACCATGTTCGCTACCGAGCGCCATAAATTCAGCTTTCAGAAGAGATTCAATTAATTCAGATGCAGCCTGAATTTCACCGCGTTCCAGCAGCGCATCAATCAAGAGTGTATTCCAGAGCATCTCTGCATGATGGTTCGGATTCTCCGCTTCCAATGCTGTATCGACGCTGCCGGCGAAGCCAACCGAACGCCGATAATGTCCCATCAGCCGTTCGATCAGCGCAGGATAGTTGTCTGAAGTGCGAATCGGTAGATAGGATTGGAGGGTTTCGCCTGTAAGGTCAACCGTCCCAACATCCCACGAAAAGGCCTTGCTCAAGCCTTCGACTTTGACATAATTTACCTGTGCAAAGACATTCTCGCTGACAGCACTCCCGAAACCGTAGTACCAGGCAAAGCCACCAAGCGGAATCGTTTCCTTGATAGGTTTCCCTTCCGCGCTTGCACCCTCGATGTGTACCGTCATGGCTGGCGCGTGGTTCTGTCCACCGATCACCCGAATGAGCAGGCGGTTGGCAGGCTCAAGGGCAACGCCTGCGCTGAACCACCCGTCTCCTTTGCCAAAAAAAATCGACGTGCCAACGCTGGTTTGATGGGTATCCCGATCACGCAGCATATAACGGCTGTTTTCCTGATCCCACAATGTTGCCAGAGCCTTGCGAAGCCCATCATATTTCATCGGAATCGGAGAAAGCCCACTTGTTTTGCGCCCAACCGTTTGCTCAATTCTAGTGAGTGCGTCGGCTTCCTGAATCAACAAGGCAAGCAAATCCGGTGACTCCACCTTGCTGATGTCGATATTGGCGGCCCAGCGCCGGAAACGGTTATACAAGGCGCTCTCGGATTGACCTGCCTGCGTTGCGTTCGACCACTCTGGCGCACCATCCCGATCCTTATCCAGATCACGCCCGAACCAGCGCAGGAAAAACTCGGTCAACCCCGGCAAAACTTCGGAGAGAAAATATTTATCTTCGGTGATTTCATAAATTGCCCATGCGGTAGAGGCAAGTAGCGGCATTGCCATCATATTCGCCCGTTGTCCACCCAGCCCCGGTTTCCAGTCGATCCAGCCGTCGGGGGTACGCACCGCTAACATATTTCGCAATGCACCACGTGCCAGATCGGGTGCAAAAATGGCGGTTGTTGGCGCAACCATCCAGAGCAATTGTGCTGTTTGTCCCTGTGAATCCACGACGCCCGGTGCGCTGTAACCGGAAGAGGGCAGGCGCGAGGCAACTGGCGAAGGATAAGGCAACTTGCCGGATGTACCAATATATCCGCGTAAAACAGTTTGTATTTTGAAGGCCAACAGCACATCCAGACCGATGTCGCCTGTTTCGATAATCGGGACAGCGGCATTCACTTTTTCGATCAATTCAAAAGCACTCGCCCAATCGCTGCCAAGCCAGCGCAATGCCTCAGACGCGCTCTTTTCCAGTGTGCTATTTCCAGCGTGTACCCAGCGCACTGCGATTTTTTCATTTGCCGGAAGCGTCAACGCCGCGCTGACTTTCGGAGTAGAGGATTGTACTTCGTGCGAATCCTGTGAATGTTCAAGGATCAGTACCGGGCTGATATTATTCAGTGTCCCGAAGGCGATAGCTTCGAGGGCGTCATTCAACCGGATCAAACGCAGGTCAGGCTTGCGGCCTTCGCGTCCAATCTGCGGGATCAAATCCAGGCGCAACGTGTGTTCCACCTGCGAAAGATTGGTCAGTGTGAACTGCCCCCCAACGGCGTGCGAATCCATCACCCATAAGTCGAATTCCAGCGCAATTTCCGGGGTCAGGCGTGCGCTCAGTCTGGCATAGTTCGGCGCAAAACGGCGCAACTGAAAGGGTTCGGCGTATCCGGCAGCTTCAAAAATGGCGCGATCTGGAAACACCCACAGCGGTACAATGCGCGCGAGGCCAACCCGTCCACCATATTGCGCTTGGACAGAAAGTGCAGGCGCATCACTATGTCCGAATTCAAGTTCCCAGACCTGATCGTCGGCAAAATCAGTACGGCTCAGGCGGCAATCCGCAGCAAAACGCAGCGTTAGCGGATCGGTTGCAGTCAGATTCCAGTCGCGCACGAGTGTCTCCTTATGGCAATGGTGGATATTGTACACCGATGGGTTATTGCGCGCCTACGCAACGCAAAGCTGACGTTTTTGGTGTCTGTTTCATCTGGTTCATACAATTCCGGCCATGACACTTATACGTCTCCTCAGTGTTCTGGTTGTGTTGTGCTGCGCCGCCTGTGTTAGCATCGCACCGACGCGCACGCCATCCCCGACAGCGCTACCTACTGCAACACCTAATCCGATAGGACGTCCGGTCAAAGGGAAAAGCGCAACAGTGTACCGTCTGATGGAAGATGGTGTATTGCGCCCGATAGCTGATTGGGGCGCGTTGTTGGCGCTCGGCTACGCTCCCGGTGATATTCTGAACCTCCCACAATCCGAAATTGATGCACACCCTAAAGGTAAACCCCTGACGCGGTTGGTCAACGGGGCATCGCATCCAGATTATTTTTTGCTACATTATGGCGCACGCTACCCGCTAACGGCGGCGCAGGCCAAAGCGATTCAATCTTTGAAATTGCTTGAACCTTCGACTCTACCAGATGAACTCTTAACACAATTCCCGGTAGGGACACAGCGTTTTCCCTTCCCGGCTATATTCGCCTCGGACGGAGATCAGGGCGTTCCAGAATGGATTATCCAGACACAGCGCACCCAATGGAAACCTTCGGATCAGATTATTTCTCCGCGTACCGATTACCAGAATTATCTGAAATCATTTCCGCGCCCGACGAACGATAATGGGCTTTGCATCCATTATTTGCAATCCCCGTCGGGCGACGTATTCGAGGTGCGACAGGAAATCGCACGCATGAATAAACTCGGCGTGCGCTGGGTGCTGGTCAATTACATCGGTTCCGGGATGTTGCGCGTGCTTGCGCCACTGTTTGCCGAAAGCGGCATTATGGTCATCTGGCGACCATTTTTGCGCCCGACACAGGAATATAAAGAATGGGCAGAAGATGTTAGATATTTGATCTCGCTTGGTCTGCCGCCTTATATGCAAGTCTATAACGAACCCAGTCTAGGGCAGGAATGGAACGAGGCCAAACCTGATCAAACGATATACATGCGCAATCTCTTTCCGGCGATGCAAGCCGTTTATCTTGCAGGCGGGTATGTCGGTTTGCAGGAACTGGAACCGGAATGGCTGCGCGCCGATTTGCAGATGATCAAAAATGCCAGCATGACCGGAATGCTGCCGCGTTTATTCTTTATCCCTCAT
Source organism: uncultured Anaerolineaceae bacterium (assembly GCA_964432445.1). Lineage (GTDB taxonomy): Bacteria > Chloroflexota > Anaerolineae > Aggregatilineales > UBA2796 > JBBRMW01. Next base: position 2,649 of record CAYSOC010000164.1, on the reverse strand, counting down.
GCCTACGGGTTTAATCATCCTCCTGATTACGTGCGTGATAATCATGCTGTTCTTGGGTTTCGGGAATTTGCAACAGTCTTTGAGCAGGAACTTGGCTTTGTTCCGATGATGGTTGCTGGCGAAGGCGGCTGGCGTCCCGGCGAAGCGCAGAACGAGCGCTACCCAACGATTAGTAAGACTATCCACCGTGATTATCATATTGCGGTGTTCGACTGGTTCAAATCGGGGAAACTTTCCGACGGTGTGCCACTACCAGACTATTTGTTTGCATTTTGCCCCTGGCTGCTTGCCGATAGAAATGACCCTGCTGGCTGGTTTGATTCCAAATCTGGCGACTTGATGGAAACGATACAGGCTGTGGAAGCGATTCCACCATATACGCGGCGTTTTTCGTGGGAACGATGATGTAAGCAAATAAAAGAACAGCCCCGCTGTAGTGATGCGAGGCTGTTCTTTAGAGGCTTATTTTTCCAGCAGCAGGGAGTATGTCCCGGTAGCCTTACTGGTTTCACGCCCGAATCGCGTTACCCGGATGGTGTATGTTCCATTCGAGGGCAGGCGATAGCTCTTGATTTGTGCATCCGTCGCGGGCGCACCGGGCAACTTTGCATCATCGTTGGCAGCGATGCGTGAACCATCCACACCGAGCAAATCCACATACATATCCAGCGACCCATCAATCGAACGCGCAGTGATCGTCACGACCTCGCCCGATGCTCCTGTGAAGGTATATGCACGCAGGAAACTATCGTTGGTGATCTCACCATTGAGCGTCTGTCCGTATTGGATCGCGCCCATGTTGACGGTGGCAGCTTGCACGTTGACACTGGCGTTGCCGGAGAGTGCTACCGCGACGATCTGCGGGAACTTACCGGAATCGCCAATGTAGAGAATGTTATCATTCTGACCAAACGCCAACGCTGTCGGCTTGCCCAGTTGTCCCAGCTTTGGCGCGGCTGCCTCATCATAAGGTTCGCCAATAACACCAGACAATTTGCCATTTTCATCGAGCCGGATTATGCCCGCGTCGGTTGTCGCCACATAGATATATCCGAAACGATCTACCGCGATGGCTGTCGGGACAATACCTGCCAATGTGAATCGCCCCAGCGCCGGGTTGACAACCTTCCCGTCTGCACCAATCTTGATGATACCTGTTGTATTTTTCCCGATCACGTAGACGTAACCGAGACCATCGGTAGAGATTGCGCCATCTTCCACAGCAGTGATATTCCACGCGGTGAGGGCTTCGCCACCACGCGAAAATATCTGGATACGTGTGCCACTCTCGATGTTATCCAGCACATTGATCGTATTCTGGAAACCGAATGCGAAGACACGCGGCGATCCTGCGCCGAACTGCCCACGATTGACGCCGACAGAGCCGCCAAGCAGTTTGGTCGCCTTGCTGCTCCCTGCCTGAATCAACCAGATGATATGATTCGTCGGGTCGGCAATATAGCGCGTGCCATCACGAAACATGCCGAGTGTGCCGTAGCTGCCAATGCCATCAAACGCCTGTACCCCCTGTACGATGCCCGTTGCAGAAAGCGCCCACAATCCGCGCTTCGGATCAGTGGCGTAAACCGTCGTTCCATCTGCTGATGCGCCCAAGTCGGCAAACGTGGTGAACTCTTTTGAGGTTGCCTGCCAGAGCATCGTGCCGATCCGATCCGAAACTAGCCCGGTAGTTGGCGGAAAAAATGACAAACTGCCAGCAATCACATCGTATTGATTGAGTGCAATTCCGCGCCATGCCCGGATTGTCGTCACGCCGCGCACGATGGCGACGCGCCGTTGTCCGACATTGACATAGGCCGAACGTCCACCAACATTCTGACGCGAGTCGATGATTTCGATCTGGACGCCCTCAGCGCCACCAATCGTCAGTTGGCGATAACCTGCGTTTGGCTGGTTCTCGATCTTGCGTAAACGCTCGCCAAATTCATCCACCCGTTCTACACCCGCCTGCCGAAAGGTGCTGACAGATACCGAAAAGACCAGTCCGCCCGGTTCTGCTCCTGCGTCGATCAGTTTGAAATCGGCATCGCTGGCGGCGGTGACGGTGCGTCGTTCCGGCGATTCGCGGACTTTCCAATCCACAGGAATCTGGAAAGCAACGCCCAACTGATCATTTCGGTACGGTTGAAGCGGCCCAACAGTCGGTATAGGTGTTTGTGCCTGCGATGACTGCGATGGCAGGGCGAATATCAATACAACAAGCAATAGAACAAGGCGGTGCATGAGGTTTCCTTATGGTTATTTGGGAATGGCGTTGAACAGCTTGGTCAGAAAGTCGGTAGCTTCTGCCTCGCTGAAATCGAAATTTGATTTGAGTAAATCTGGCGTGGCATACACATCAATAACGATATTTCGCCATTGCAGGATGGCAAGCACTGTCGGGTTCGCGCCCGTCTTTTCCTGCGGTTTGCGATTTGCGATGCTAATGATGGCCTGATCACCGATATTGACTGAAGTTTTCGGAACCTGAATCAGCGAGGTTTCCAGACGGAAACGATCAATGGCGTTGTTGGTGTTGTAATCTGGAATTTGCGCGTTGTAAATCAGCCAATACGAAACCTGAATATCGCCTAGTCCCGGTGCATTATAAAACAAAACTGCACCGCCCGGATATTGGCGATTGACGTA
>CAYSOC010000163.1:0-15668 GCA_964432445.1 uncultured Anaerolineaceae bacterium | reverse complement strand
ACACGCTATGAGCTATTGCAGCTTGCCGATAGAAAAACCCTTGCTGTAACAGGGAATGATTCAGGGTTTGCGCGCGAAATTATAAACTCCGCGACGGGGGAATACGTTATTCCGCTGACGCCGGAAAACGCGGCAGTGCTGCGTTCCCGCCTGCCCTGGCTGAATCCGGTTCCATTTGCGAAGAAAAAAACGTTTGGGTTTGGAGATCGGCTTGGAACGGCGACACCGGGACATATTGAAGCGCTGCGCACTGCCGAAGGGGATAGCACAACCATCGCGCCGATCTTCGCGCAGCAATCGGTACGCGAAAATACGCGCATCGGGCGCACGCCGCAGGAAGTCATGGATGCCGCCACATGGGGGATTTTTGAATCCGGCTGGCGCGAACCCTGGGGCGCGGACGCTGACCACTGCAAAGAAATCGCGCACATTGCGCCGTTTGTCGCGGCTGGCTATACCTTCTATACCATCGATCCGAGCGATCATGTAGATAATGACGCCAATCACGATTCAATAGACGTATTACGCGGCAAAGTGGCACAGCTTCAATGGAGCGCACTGCATACCGATTATGCCAGGTTATGGCAGAGTTATTCCAGCCAGACCTTTTTAACATTTACTGAAGAGATTTTACTGCGCGCACTGGTCAAGTATGGGCGGGCGATCATTCACACCGCGACAATGGCGGAAGAACTGCGGAAGCAACTGGGAGGCAAGCCGTTTGATCTGGAAATGTCTGTCGATGAAACCGATACGCCAACCACCGTTCACGAGCATTTCTTCATCGCCAACGAACTGACACGGCTGCAAATTCCGGTGGTGAGTGTTGCGCCGCGCTTCGTTGGAAAGTTCCAGAAGGGTGTGGATTACATCGGCGACCTGGCGGAGTTCGAGCAGGAATTTATCAAACACGCCGACATCATGAAGCATTTCGGTATGTATAAAATGAGCATCCACACCGGCTCGGATAAATTCAGCTTGTACCCGATTATTGCCAAGCACGCGGGCGATCTGGTTCATGTCAAGACGGCAGGCACGAGTTATCTGGAAGCACTGCGTATTATTGCCCGGAACGATCCGGCGTTCTTCCGGCGCATCCTGACGCTTTCCCGTGAGCGTTTCGAGAAGGATCGCAAGAGCTATTTCCTGGATGCACAACTGGATCGTGTTCCGACAGACGAGGCTTTGAGCGATCAGGACTTGCCCGGTCTGCTGGATCAGTTCGATGCACGGCAGGTGCTGCATGTGGCATTCGGCTCCGTGTTGGATCAATTCCGCGATGAATTTCATAAGTTCATTGTCCGCCATGAAAAAAGCTACTTTGCCGGATTGAAGACACATTTTCTGCGCCATCTGACGCCGTTCGCCGGGAAGCAGGGATAAATGCAGGACTTATTCTCACTGCAAGGTAAAGTCGCGGTTGTCACTGGCGGGACGGGCGTACTTGGCGGCGCAATCGCGCATGGGTTAGCGAAGGCGGGCGCACGGGTTGCTATCCTCGGACGCCGCGCGGAAGTCGCAACGCAGGTCGCGGAGGCGATCAAGGCAAACGGTGGAGATGCGATCCCACTTCCTGCGGACGTTCTCGATAAAAGTACGCTCGTCAATGCCTGCGATACGCTCCTAAAGCAATATGGTCAGGTAGACATTCTGGTAAATGCCGCCGGGGGAAATATGCCCGGCGCAACCATCGTTGGCGATGTGACGTTTTTCAATATGACGCAGGATGCCTTTGAGCAGGTCATGGCGCTCAACCAAACCGGGACGCTCCTGCCCTGTCAGGTTTTTTGCGAACCGATGACAAAGGCTGGCAGCGGCTCGGTCATTAATATCTCTTCAATGGCGTCGCAGAAAATACTTACGCGCGTGCTTGGTTACGGGAATGCCAAAGCTGCAATCGACAACATGACGCGCTGGCTGGCGGTGGAACTGGCGCTGAAATATGGTGCGGGGTTGCGCGTGAATGCGATTGCCCCTGGCTTCTTCCTCGGTGATCAAAACCGCCGGATGCTGGTGCAGGACAATGGGAGTTATACTGAACGTGGGCAAAGCATCATCAATCACACGCCGATGAAGCGTTTCGGCGAACCAGACGAACTGGTTGGCACGGCGATCTGGCTGGCAAGCGAGGCTTCGCGCTTCGTGACTGGTATTGTCGTTCCGGTTGATGGTGGTTTTTCGACATTTAGCGGGATTTAAGAATAAGAAAATGATAAAAGCGCAGGCAACCGCGCCCGCAAATCAACTTTTGAGCGAGGATCACATCCGGCAAATCCTCTCGGACGGGCTTGGCAATGCTTTTGCCGGACAAAAGATACTGGTTCTGATTCCCGATCACACCCGCACGATCCCGCTACCGTTCCTGTTCAAAACACTGGTGGAATTGCTGCGAGGGACGCGCCAACTGGATTTCATGGTTGCGCTTGGCACGCATCCGCCATTGAGTGAGGAATATCTGTGCAAGCTGGTTGGGATCACTGCCGAGGAACGCACCAGCACTTACAAGCACGTTGGACTGCTCAATCATGCGTGGGATGATCCCGGCGCTCTCCAGAAAATTGCCACTGTTCCCAAAGAGCAGGTACAGGCAATTGCCGGGGATCGCTGGCATCCGACACTTGGCGGCGATGTTCCGGTAAATATCAATTGTCTGGTGCTGGAATATGACCATGTGATTATCCTCGGCCCGACCTTTCCGCATGAGGTCGTTGGCTTTTCCGGTGGCGCAAAGTATTTGTTTCCGGGCATTTCCGGCCCGGAGATGATCAATGTTACACACTGGCTGGGGGCGCTGGCAGGTGTGCGCGGCACGATTGGGATCAAGGATACACCAGTGCGGGCGCTGATTCATGCGGCGGCGGAACACGTCCAAACGCCGATTACGCTGATCGCATTGGTAGTTATCGGACATGGTTTGGCGGGTGTGTTTGTTGGTGATTATCTGTCGGCATGGGAAGCCGCCGCCGATCTCTCGTCCGAACGACATATCCTGTGGTTCGATAAGCCGTTCAATCGCGTGTTATCCTGCGCGCCGCCGATGTACGACGAGCTGTGGACAGGCGGCAAAGCCATGTACAAAATTGACCCGGTAGTTGCCGATGGCGGCGAAGTGACCATCTATGCGCCACATCTGGACGTGGTGAGCCATGTTCACGGGCGCTATATCTATGAAATCGGATACCATGTGCTGGAATATTTCCTGAAACAATGGGATACCTTCAAACATATTCCGCTTGGCGTTCTGGCGCATAGTACCCATGTGCGCGGTGATGGCGCTTTCCGGGATGGGATCGAATATCCACGTGTGAGTGTGACGCTTTCCAGCAAACTGCCGGAATCCGATTGTCGGACGCTTGCGCTCGGCTATGCAGACCCGGCATCGATCAACTTTGACGAATGGAAAGATCGGGAGGACGAGGGGATTTTGTTCGTGCCAAAAGCAGGCGAAATGCTTTACCGCGTGCGCTCCAACCAGGCCGCGACGCCCTGACCATCCCAACGGTGTTCGCCCTCGAAAATGTTCAAATTGAGGGCTGACGCCGCTCCCAAACCCTGATAAATCTCCTGTAGCGCAGCATATGCCTTTTCCAGCCCTGCTAGCGGGAAAATCGGATCATGCCTGCCGTGTTCGATTAACAAGGGACGTGGTGCGACCAACCCGGCAATATCCGGCATTTCTGCGTATTGCAGTAGGCGTGGCACATAATTACAAGCGCAATGCGGGATTGCCATTATCGACTGTCGGAAAGTATTAAAACATCCACTCAGAATGACACGTTCAATGCGTTGATCCAGCGAAGCAGTAAACATGGTCAGCGTCCCGCCACCGGAAAAACCCACACAGGTCACAGGCTTTTGAATAACATCAAGCAACCGCATCAAATCCCAAACGCGCAACCCTAATAGTGTCTTGCCACACAGCATCGCGTTTAGGCTGACTTCCTGACAGGACGATTCCCATAATCCTGATCCTGCTGGCGTTTCCATCCGTGCGCCAAACCCACGCAACACAGGCGCATAAACGGTGTAGCCCTGCCGGAGCAATTGCAGACCATAATCAAAATGAAATTGATCGATGAAACTTTGTATTTCAGGCGTTTCTGCCATCCCGATAACGTTCTTTGCATCGCCAGTACCATGCCCGTGCAAAGCGATCACGGGATCGGCAAAAATGGGATTATCCGGGCGCAACACGTAACACGGCATATGTTCACCCGGCGCAACCTGCAAGATCAGCAGGTCGCGCTGATAGCCATCCTGCGCACTTGTCTCGATGATTCGTACATCAGGCGGGACAGGTTCGGCCAGTTCCAGGCCGAGCAGATCAACCAGCGTTGCGCGGAGTTGGTTTTGCCATTGGATAGCTTCTTCGCAGGAAGTTGCCCGGAATCCCAACTGGCGCTCTGTGCGAGCGTACCAGTCATATAAACCGGGCAGAGTGCGGAATTCAGACATTGAAGCGATAGGTCTGTTTTGCCAGACCATAGGCCATATCAACGATCATCGAATTGGCTTCTTCTTCGTCGATTATCTGTTGGATTACCAGCTTTGCCAACCAGTCGGCACAGGCACGCCGCCAGAGGGTATGCCGTGCTGGAATCGACAGGAACGCGCGCGTGTCGTCGTTGAATCCCGCCGTGTTATACAGTCCGGCAGTCTCCACTACATTATCCAGATAGCGAATCATCCCGTTCAGACTATCGAAGAACCACCAGGGCGGGCCAAGCCGCAACGCCGGGTAGTGTCCTGCCAGCGGCGCGAGTTCACGACTGTACGTCGTTTCATCGAGCGTGAACAGGATGAGCGTCAGGCGTGGATCATCCGCATATTTATTGAGCAAAGGTTGCAACGAACGGGTGAATTCGCCCTGAATCGGAATATCCGCGCCCTTGTCGCGCCCGAATTTTTGGAACAGATTGGTATTGTGATTCCGCAGCGAACCGATATGCAACTGCATCACCAGGCCGTCTTCGATGCTCATACGCGCCATCTGCATCAGCATATGCCCCGTGAAGCGCCGTGCATCATCGGCGCGAACCGAGCCGGAAAGCGCACGCTGGAAAATCAGGTTGGCTTCGGCATCACTGAGTTCTTCGGTATAGGCCGTTAGCGCGGCGTGATCGGTTGCCGTACCACCCATCGACTTGAAATAGGTGCGTCGGTTTTGCAAGGCTTCCACAAACGAAGCATAGTCGTGTACATTGATTCCCGAAACGGCACTCAGATTCTGGATATTCTGCTGCCAGTTTTCAGTATCCAGATTCACAACTGCATCCGGGCGGAAAGTTGGGACGATACGCCCTTTCCAACCTGAAGCCTGTATCTTCTTGTGAAAGGATAGTGGATCGGTGGCGGCGTCCGTTGTGGCAAGCACCTCGATATTGAACTGTTCATAGAGGTTGCGCGGCTGGAAATCCGGTTGCGCCAGCCGATCTGCGATGCGATTATAGATAGATTGTGCCGTATCGCCGTTGAGCGTTTCGTGGATGTTGAACACCGTGCGGAGTTCATCGCGCAACCACAATCCCGTCGGCGTACCCCGGAACAGATAAAACTTTTCTGCGAAGAGTTGCCAGATTTTGCGGTGATCCGTTTCCACCGGGCCGCCATCGGCGCGCGGAATACCGAGTTGTTCCAGCGCTACACCCTGCGAATAGAGCATCCGAAAAATATAGTGGTCAGGAATGATCAGCAAATCGACAGGCGTCCCGAACCGATAATCGGCATCGGCAAACAAACGCGGGTCAACATGCCCGTGCGGGCAAATCAGAGGTAGTGTCGCGGCACGTTCCAGCAACCCCCCCGCGATACGGCGTTGTGCCGGATCGGGCGAAAAGTAGCGCATCTCATAGGAATCAACGGATTCGAGCATAATTCACTTTCTACAGGTGTGGTTATGGCAGCGCGTGCGCTTTCTGTCGCGCAAATCTGGAGAGATCGAATAAGTCATCAATATTAATCATATTTCCAGTTCGGATCGACTCATTCGCGCCGATTCCCATCATGATCGATGCGGCGCCGTCGATATGCGATGCTGCACGATTGAATGGATCAGCGGGTGGGTTCGGCGAGAAGATTTGTTCCAGCATCACCGGGTCTGCACCGCCGTGTCCACCGTCGCCAACCGGAACGGGAATTTCCCGCACTGTGCCGAACATCGGATAGTGTAGCAACCGCGCCTCTTTGAATGCGCCTTTGCTGGCCTGCAATTCGTTGGCGCGACCATCACCCAGCAGGTGATTGATGTTTTCCATCACATCCAGTTCAACCCGTCCCTTTGTCCCGGTGATTGCCACATGCAACCCTTCCCAGGGGCAATACGTCACCAGACAATAGGACAGCAGCGCACCATTGCGATAACGCGCCGTGACTGTCATCGTATCTTCGATTGTGATCGGTTCGCCGAACACATTCCGATCCCGCAGATAACCTGTCTCTGCTTCGGCATTCAAATACAAGCCCTTGAATGCTTCTTTTTCGGTCAGATCGAGCGCAAACGGATCATTTTTAGCGGCATCTTCGCCCGTGTAGCGGGTATATGGATAATGCTCGCCGCGTGATTCGGCATTCTCGCGCCCGTAGAACATCAGGTTGCTCATCGAAAAAACCTGTGCCGGGTATGAATCGATCCACCAGTTCACCAAATCAAAATGATGGGTGGATTTGTGTACCAACAGCCCGCCGCTGTTTTGCTTTTCCCGATGCCAGCGCCGGAAATAATCCGCGCCGTGACTGGTATCCAACATCCACGAGAAATCGACAGCCAGCGGACGCCCTACCGCACCAGACATAATCAGTTCGCGCAGTTTGGTATACGCTGGAGCATAGCGATAATTGAATGATACGCGCAGTTTGTGTCCGGTGCGCTCAATCGTATCGAAGATGGCCTTCGCTTTAGTGGCGTCGGTAGTCATCGGCTTTTCGCTGATCACGTCGCAGCCAAGTTCCATCGCGCGTGTGATGTACTGATGATGTGTAGCGTCAATCGTCGTGACAATCACCACATCCGGCTTTGTCTCCAGAATCATCTGGTCAAACTGTGCCGCCAGATAAGTTGGGAGTGGAGCCAGCCCGGATTCCTGCTGCAACTTCTGGTTATACCAATCCATGCGCGTCTGGCTCAGGTCACAAAAGCCAACCAACTCGGCAACATCGCGCCATGTTTTCGTGATCGCTTCGATAAACATCCCGGCGCGTGAGCCTGTTCCAACCAACGCATACCGTTTACGATTGCTCAAAATTTAGCTCCTGAATTTTATAGTTTCCGGCGTTGATGATTGCCCAATAAATATAACAACCCTATGGGCAATATGCCGGGAACGGTTTATTAAATCTTTCCCTCAAATCGAACCAGTTCTTCCGGCTCGACATAGCGCCGAATCACGCGCCATGTTCCCCATATGATTACCATTACGCAGGCCGATCCTGTCGCCAGTATCAGGAACATCGCCGGAAGCTGTATGCTGACCCACAGCACCGCTGCCACGATACACAGCACCAGCAATGACCACAGCGCATGACCAAATGCCATCCGAACCGCAGTATCGAGTAACTGGCGAATCGTTAATCGGAAGGAAATCAGCAGAGGCCACAAATACAAATTGACCATGAGCGCGGCAACCCCGACAAACACAGTCAGGATTTGAGAAACGTGCATCATCGGCTGGTTTCCATCCATGCGCCCGAAAATCGACAGATTCAGGATAATGATCCCAAAGACAAGCAGGTCGATCCCCCCGATGATCGAACTCTTGCGCCAGTATTCACGAAAGGCACGCCAGAATGCCGAAAGCGGCTCGACCTGCTGCCCGCGTGAGAGCGGCGCGAGTGTTGCGAACAATGCGGCGGTGGCGGCGGGAAGCGTCACCACCGGAATCGAGAAAAACAACCACAGTATGTTCGACAGGACGAACGTTCCCGCCTTGTCCCAAAAGGTGAAGAACGCGGCGGAATCGTTCCGTTGTGTCATCCCTTGAGTCCTGTTGTAGCGATTCCTTCCACCAGATAGCGCTGGAAGAAGATAAACACGACAAACACCGGTACGAGCGACAAGCCCAGCATGGCGAAGATTGCGCCCCAGTCTGTCGCGCTGGACGGATCGGCAAAGGTACGCAGTGCCACCGAGATGGTATACATACGAGGGTCATTCAGATAGAGCAGCGGTTGCAGGAAATCCTCCCATGTCCAGTAGAAAGAGAAAATCGCCGCCGTGATGAGCGCTGGTTTGAGTTGTGGCAGGATAATCTGGAAGAAGATACCGCGCCGTGTACAACCGTCTACCATTGCCGCTTCGTCCAGGTCAAACGGGATACCGCGAATGAACTGCACAATCATGAAGATGAAAAACGCATCTCCACCGAGGCGCGGAATCAACAGCGGCAGGAACGTATTGACCCAGCCAACCTGATTGAAAATGATGTACTGCGGAATAATCAGCACCTGGCTCGGCAGCATCAGCGTCAGCATCATCAGTGTAAACCAGAACTGCTTGCCCCGGAAGCGTAACCGTGCGAAACCATAGGCAATCAGCGCAGAGGATGCCACTGTAAACAATGTCGCTACGGAAGCATAGAACAGGGAATTTCCATAGAACGTCGTAAAGGAAATCCCGCCAAATCCTGCCCATCCATTACTATAGTTTTCAAAGTGCAATTGCGCCGGGAACAACGTATTGACTGTCGTCCAGATTTCGTCCTGTGCCTTGAACGAACTGCCGAATAGCCACACAATCGGGTAGAGCATGAATAGCGCCACGCCAGCAACCAGCGTGTGGTAAATAAGTGTGTTGATTGCTTTTTGGTTGCGCCGCCGAATGCGGAGGGAATCGGCGCTCGGTAGATTGCTAAATGTTGTGGTCGCCATTTATCCCTCTTTTGTCTCGTAGAATACCCACAACGAAGACAGCTTGAAACTGATCGCAGTCAGCACACCAATAATGATGAGCAGTATCCACGCCATCGCCGCTGCATAGCCCATTTCGCCATTCACAAATGCACGTTGATACAGATACAACGAATAGAACAGGGTCGTATCCAGCGGTGCGCCACCCGTGACGATAAATGCCTGTGTGAAGACGCGGAAGCCAGCGATCAATTGCATGATCAGGTTGAAAAAAATGATCGGCGTCAACAGCGGGAGCGTAATCCGGGCAAATTTGAGCCAGCCATTGGCTCCATCAATCGCGGCGGCTTCATATAGTTCGGCGGGAATTTGTTTCAACCCTGCGAGGAAGATCAACATGGGGGAGCCAAATTGCCAGACTGCCAGCAGGATTAACGTCCAGATTGCCGTTTGCGGGCTACCGAGCAGATTGGTTGGCGGGAATCCCAGTGTCACCATCAGCGCATTGATCAGACCTTCGTTGCCGAACAACTGCCGCCACATCACTGCCACTGCAACGCTGCCACCAATGATCGATGGCGCATAGAACGCCGCGCGATAGAAGGAAATGCCGCGTCGTTTGGTATTCAATAAAACAGCGACGCCCAGCGCGAATGCCAGACGCAGCGGCACGGCAACAATTACATATTTGATAGTTGCGCCGAGCGCTCGCCCATAGCGGATATCCTGAAAGAACATACGGGTAAAGTTATCGAATCCGACATAGTGCCATGTTCCCAGAATGTCATAATCTGTAAAGGCCAGCCACAGCGAAATCGCAATCGGGATTGCCGAAAAGAGGAAAAAACCAAACAGCCAGGGCGAAATAAAGAGATAGCCCGTTCCGGTACTTTGCTTGAATTTGGGACCAATACTGCGGACAGGTTTCGCTGTGATGACTACGGGATCGGCTGGTACGGGATTCACGGGTGGCGATGCTGTGGTGTCACTCATAAATTTGACCTTTTAATTAATAATTAGGGGTGGGACAGCCTTTTACAGCTATCCCTTCCCCTAATGTTACACCCGTTTTATTTTTTATTCTTGGCGAGGATACGGTTGGTTTCGTCGCGGAGCGTCTTTGCCCCGTCTTCTGGCGAAATCTGCTTGAACAGCACCGGCTCTACGAACAACGGCGTATAGACGTTATTGCGGACATCCAGCCAGCCGGACGGATCGGCGGGAGGAATCGGGCTGACATCCTTTTCGACCAGCGAGAGGAACGCAAACGTTTCAGCGGTGGGTGCATCCAGTTTCGGACGCAGGTAATCACGGATCACTGTCGATACCGGAACACCGCGTTCCGCGAACAGAATATCGTTGGCTTCCTTCGAGTTCGTGAAGAAATCAACGAACTTTGCGGCTTCCGCTGCCAGTGCAGGGGTCTCACACTGCGAGGTTACAGAGAAGAACATCGACGGCTTGACATAGTTGGCCGACTTGCCACCCTTGATACGTGGGAGCGGAACCAGCTTGAACTTGCGATCTGCACCAGATGCCTTCCAAACGGCGACGACCTGATTGCTCCACTGATATTGCATCACGGCCTTGCGTGTGACGATAGGCGCACCTTCGGGGCCTGCCTTATCGAACTGTGGCTGTGTATCCTGTGTCGGGAGTGCCTTCGCATCCTGCAAACGGATCAGCATCTTGAAGTAATCAACAATGGCTTTGTCGTCCTTATAACCAATGGACGTGCCATCAGCATTGACCGCCCATTCGCCGTTGCCCAGATAGAGCGACTTCCACAGTTGCTCGTCCTGCATGGTCGCGCCCGCGCCCCAGATACCGAGTTTGTCATGGAGTGCCAGCGTGATCTTCTCGAAATCTTCCCATGTCCAGTTGGGTTCTGGCAGTGCAACGCCCGCCTTCTCGAATGCTTCCACGTCCAGAATGATCGACTGCGAGTTGATACCGAGATTGATACCATACAGACCGTCGCCGATACGCCCGCCGGACAGCACCGCGTCCGGTACATCCTTGACGTTGATCGTGCCATCCTTGATATAGGGATCAAGCGGGATGATCAGCTTCTGGTTCGCCCACTGCTTGATATAGGCGTAGTCCTGCTGAATCAGGCAGGGCAGGCTCTTGCCAGCAGCCTGTGTATTCAATTTTGTCCAATAATCATTGAAGCCCGCAAATTCATAAACAATATCTACATCCGGGTGCGCGGCTTCGTACATTTCCACAACTTTAATCGTGCGATCATGGCGGCTTTGCGAACCCCACCATGTCATACGCAGCGTAACTTTATCCGCAGCGCTGACCGGGTTCGTTGTACTGAGCACCAGCATAAACGCCAGTGCGATAAGTGTTGCCATTTTTCTCATAAGAATTTCTCCCTAAAATCGGAAATTTGCTTTTATATTCGTGCGCGTCGGAGAGTGGTTCGCTCCCGGTTCCCTTTCTTTCTCAAAATGATATTGCATCCAAATCGAATATCATATAGGATATAGGATATAATTTTATATTGCAAGGGGTTATTTATGAAAGTTGCTTTCCGAAGTAAAAATGAACTTGTTTATGATCAATTGAGGTCATCAATTATCTCCGGCGAATATAAACCAGGGAATCGTCTTGTTATTGATCAACTTGCCATTGAACTTGGGGTGAGCCAGATTCCGATCCGTGAAGCGATGCGCGAACTGGAAGCCGATGGCTTTGTCACGATTGAGCCGTATGCGGGTGCAACTGTTACGGAACTCAACGCGGGTTTTATCTTTGAGGTGTTTGGTCTGCTGGAAAGTATAGAAATCATGTGCAGCCGGAATGCCTGCTGCCGTATGACCGAAGATGAACTGAACAAATTGGAAGCCATCATCCAAAAAATGGAAAGCAATGTCAATGATCCGGCGGCGTGGTCACAGCAAAACAAGGAATTACACCTCTATATTTGCGACTGTGCGCATTCTGTCATTGCCAAAAAGATGATGCAGAAAGTCCTTGCCCACTGGGATCGGCTGCGGCAGCATTATTTCCAGAGTGTATTCGGGCAGCGTATCCGCAACGCGCAGCAGGAACACTGGGAAATCCTGGCAGCGTTCCGCAAACGTGACCCGGATCAATTGGAAAAATCGATCTCTCAACATAATCGGAATGGCTTGAATGGCTATCTGGCGCATTTACGCGCGGAAGGCTTGATCGTACAGGAAATGGAAGGTTGCCCATGATTGCACCAACAGTTCACCCCGCATCCATTATCAGACCGGGACGCACCATCACCGGAATTTCTGCAATTCTGCTGCCGTTTCTCGATTCCGGCGCAGTCGACTGGGGTAGCTTCACAGCGCATGTTATCCGCACGGCAAAGGCCGGGTTGATGCCCGCCGTGAATATGGACACAGGCTATGTGAACCTGCTGGATGCTGCAACCAGACTCGCTGTTCTGGAATATACGCGCGAAGCGATGGCAGGCAAGCCGTTTGTCGCGGGGGCATTCGTTGGCGATAAACCCGGTGATGTTTGGAATGAGAGCGCCTATCGGGATCAGGTGACGCTCATTCAGAAATATGGCGGCATTCCGGTTATTTTTCAATCCTTCGGTCTGACCAGCCAGACGCCGGATGCGCTGATTAATTCCTATCGGACCATCGCGCAGGATTGCCCGCAGTTTATAGGGTTTGAATTGGGGAAGATGTTCGCGCCTTTCGGTCAGATTTATGATCTGGAAACCTATGGCGCATTGATGAGTATCAAGCAGTGCATCGGTGCAAAACACTCCTCATTAAGCCGTGCCCAGGAATGGCAGCGTTTGCAAATGCGTGACGCCCATCGCCCGGACTTTAAGGTGTATACGGGGAACGATCTCGCGGTGGATATGGTGATGTATGGCAGTGATTACTTACTTGGCCTGAGTACGTTTGCGCCGGATTTATTTGGGAAACGGGATGCGCTGTGGGCAGCGGGCGACCCGGCTTTTTATGAACTGAACGATTTATTGCAATACATTGGTTTTTTTGCATTTCGTTCGCCCGTCCCGGCTTATAAACACAGCGCGGCACAATTTCTGAAGCTGCGCGGCTGGATCAAAACAGACAAGACCCATCCGAACGCACCGATGCGCCCGGATAGCGACGTGGAAATTTTGCGGGAAATCGTGCAGCGTCTGGCTGCGTGGGAGGGTTGAGGTTATGCAATATCGCCGTATCGCACAGCTACGCACCGCCGATGACCTGCGTACCCATCTGCAAAGCATCAATGTCAATCTGCCCTTCGATGAAACCATGCAAAGTGGTGCAGCATCGCCACTCGCGCAACCCGCCACCGCAAACGGGCGAAAAATCGGCAATCGCTTTGCGGTGCTGCCGATGGAAGGCTGGGACGGTTCGCCGGACGGACACCCAACGGATTTAGTCAAACGGCGCTGGCAGCGCTTCGGGCAAAGCGGCGCGAAACTCATTTGGGGTGGTGAGGCCGTAGCCGTCCGCATGGATGGACGCGCCAATCCCAATCAGCTTGCGCTCTCCGAAACGACGCTGAAACCCATCGCGGAACTGCGCGAAACGCTAATCGAAGCACACAAAGAACGCCACAGCAACGTCGATGATCTGCTGATCGGTTTGCAGTTGACGCATTCGGGGCGGTTTGCGCGTCCTGTCGATAAAAAGCGGCTTGATCCGAAAATTCTGTATCGTCATCCGTTGCTGGATCGCAAATACAATTTGCCCGCACAGCAAACCGTCATGACCGATGATGAAATCAGTCGGTTGATCGAAGATTTTGTAAAAGCGGCAGTGCTGGCAAAAAAAGCAGGGTTTGATTTTGTCGATCTCAAGCATTGTCATGGGTATCTCGGTCACGAATTCCTGAGCGCCCGATCCCGTGATGGAAAATACGGCGGGAGTTTTGAGAACCGGACGCGCTTCCTGCGGGAGATAGCCGCCGGGATACGTGCGGAAGCACCGGGGCTGGAAATTGGCGTGCGGTTGAGCGCCTTCGACTGGATACCGTTTCATCCGGGTGCGGATAATTATGGTGTAGCCGAAACCTGGCAGGGCGATTATCCCTATACCTTCGGTGGTGACGCAACCGGAACAGGTATTGACCTGACAGAGCCGTTTGCCTTCCTCGACTTACTGCAATCGCTGAACATTGAATTAGTGTGCATCACGGCGGGCAGTCCCTATTACAACCCGCATATTCAGCGCCCGGCACTGTTCCCGCCCTCCGATGGCTATCAACCGCCGGAAGACCCGCTGGCAGGCGTGGCGCGACAGATTGAGGCGGTGGCGCAGTTGAAACAACATCGCCCGGAATTGCTTTATGTTGGCTCTGGTTATTCCTATTTACAGGAGTGGCTGCCAAATGTGGCGCAGTCTGTGGTACGTACTGGAAAGACGGATATGGTTGGGCTGGGGCGCATGATTTTATCGTATCCAGAGATTGCGAGTGATGTGATCGAAGGCAAGACGATTCAGCGCAAACGTCTCTGCCGCACTTTCAGCGATTGCACCACAGCGCCGCGCAATGGGCTGGTTTCTGGCTGCTACCCACTGGACGATTTCTATAAACATCACCCGGATGCGGAAGCGCTGGCGCAAGCCAAACAGCCCGCCAAAGATGTGGTTGCGAAGTGATATGAAACAACATCGTGTTGCTATCATCGGGACGGGTAATTCTGTCAGCAATCATTTGGACGCGCTGCGCTATGTCGGGGAGCGTGCAGAACTGGTCGCCGCTGTGGATGTGGATGAAGCGCGCGTCAAAGCCTTTGCGGAGACAAACCAGATTCCGCATTGGTTCACCAATACCAGCGAAATGCTGAACGCAGTACATCCCGATTTGGTGTGTATCGTCACGCCGCCCGCGACCCATCTGCCGCTCTCGGTGGAATGTCTGGAGGCGGGCGCATGGGTCTATTGTGAAAAACCACTGTGTGCCTCGCTTGCAGATTTTGATCAGATTACGCAAGCAGAGAAACGCACCGGGCGCTATGTCAGTACAGTGTTTCAATGGCGCTTTGGTTCAGCGGTGGCGCATTTGCGTAAACTGATGAACGCGGGCGAACTGGGACGCCTGCTGGTTGGAACATGCCAAACGCTGTGGTATCGCAACTTCGCCTATTATCAAGTCCCCTGGCGCGGGAAATGGGCTACCGAGATCGGCGGCCCAACGATGACGCTTGGCATTCATCTGATGGATTTATTCCTGTGGCTGATGGGCGACTGGGCAGAGGTCAGCGCCATGATCGGGACGCTGGATCGCCCGATTGAGGTAGAGGATGTGTCAATGGCGCTGGTACGCTTTGAAAGCGGCGCACTCGGCACAATCACCAACAGCGCTCTGTCACCACGCCAGCAATCCAACATGCGGCTGGATTTTCAACGCGCAACCGTTGAGGTAAACGCGCTGTATCGTTATATCAACGCCAACTGGACATACAGCGTAGCCGATAACTCGCCGGATGCCACCAATCTGGAACGCTGGCAAAATATTGGGGAGGATATTTCCGGCACGCACGGCGCACAGTTGGCGTTGCTGCTGGACAATATGGAAGCGGGGGAACGCCCGTTACTGAGCGGTCTGGAAGCCCGTCGTATCCTCGAATTTACAACCAGTCTGTATAAATCCGCGCTTACCGGGCAAACAGTACATCGAGGATCAATTGGAGAAGCCGACCCGTTCTATCACGCGATGAATGGTCAACCTGCCCCGAAACACGCTTGAACGTAGACAAAAACGGGCGGTTTGTCCATAATCGCCCGTTTCCGGGAAACCTGATTTATATGGCTTTTCTAGCGACCGGACACTGAACGGATGAGCGAGAGGAATGGACTTGAAAGAGG
>CAYSOC010000162.1:0-15705 GCA_964432445.1 uncultured Anaerolineaceae bacterium | reverse complement strand
GTTGTACCTGAATACCCAGATCAAAACTATCGTCTTTCGTAGCGGGTACAGTTGCAGCAGCTTTGACGGGTTGGGTTGGGGCAAGTGTTGGGGCGACACCCTGTGGTGTGACAAACGCATTGGAGATTGGCGTCGCTGTAACCTGCATCAGGGCAGGGTTTATATCGCTGGACACATTGATTACGTCCAGCGGGGCAACCTGTAAATCTTCTACCGCCGCATCGGGCATCATTTTTGCTGATGTATCCAGGGCAGAAGTGGTTGGGTTATCCGTCGGGAGAGGCGTATTGCTGGCGATGACGGCGGGTTCCTGTGTCGGGGCTTGTGTCGCGGGCGAAACTGCTGCTCCTGCCAACGCTGCTGGCGTCAGACCAAACCGACTGCCATTGTTTACATAAATCCCTGTTGTCGCATAAATGGCGACGAATGCCGCCGCTCCCATGAGCAGCGTTAACCCTGTCCAGACAATCGCAAAGCTGCGCACCTGATTACGGTGCGGTTTTCTCGGCATATTCATCGTGTTCCGAATTGCCATCTTTTCGTTCCCCCGTTCTGTTGTGTGAATGACCTGCATCTAGCGAACGACCCGCCCAAGCGAATCACAAGCAGGGCAGCCACCACCCGGACGTACAATCGCAAAGCCACCCTGTGGGTCTGCACCGTATTCCGTAAAATCGACATTGAAAACAATCATCAGGCGGACGCGCCCACTGCTTGAAGCGAGAACCGCCGCCTCTGCCAGCCATTGCGCCTGTTGTGCAACCGTGACTTTTGCTGCCCATTCAAAACCGCCGGGCAACGGACCATAGCCTTCCGGCGAAAGGAAGCCAAGTTCGGTGAAACAGGCGGGGAGGCTGAACCCACGCAGACCGCGTGCCAGCATCGACGAGAAGTAGCGCGTCGGATAGTTATCTCCACGCGGATCGCCGCTGCGCTGACGCGGGCTGACAATACCTTCATTATAGTGAATTCCGACACAATCTGCATAGCGCCCCGCGCCCGCTGCTGCCAACCCGGTGGTATAGCGGTCATCGTTCCAGGCGCGATCTACACCCCAGTAGCTTTCGCCACCCGTCGGCGCAGGCGCACCAATGATCACGATTGTGTTGCGGTTACGTGCCTTGATCGCGTTGTAGGATTTGGCAAGAAGCTGAACATACTTCTGGGGGCTGATCTGGCCTGTAGGCCATTCGCGGTCAATATTTTCTTCGTTCCAGATTTCGATGGCATCTGCGCCAGACGCTGCTAAATCGGAGACATAACCAGCATAGGAGTTCTGGTATCCGGCATCAAGGACGGAATTACGAACACCGATCACCGAAACAAGAATTTTGAAACCAAAATTATGCGCCTGCTGAATCAGACCCGGTACGCCGCCGTCACCAGCGAACGCCTGGCGCTTGACCCACTTCATCCCGGCACGACGCATATAGCCCGCCGAGTTGTCGTTCAGGTCGCGCACCTGTCCGCCGAGTTCAAATCGGCCACCAACTCGTCCTGTGACTATCGGAGCAGCATTCGTTGGCGCGACTTTGGTTGGGGTGGGTTGTCCCGGTTGCGCTGTCGGAGCGCTGCCGCCACCGCCACTGGTCGGCGCAGTGCCATCCATAACGGGCAGGTTAAAAATAATTACGCGGTTAGCGATGATCAGAAAATTCTTGTTCACCCAGCCAACCTGATTATATTCAGTCTTCACATGAACCCATGTTTGCGAGGCGTCCCGACCATCGAGGTTCATTCTGTCGCCCTTTTGCAGGACAACAATTGCCGAAGCCGTTGTCGCGGGGCCAGTGCGCAACGAAAGTGTATTCGTGGCTACATATGCGTCATATGAGCCGAGCGACTGTGCCAGTGCGGGTTGCGTGATGGAGAGGCCAATGATCGATAACAGTACAACACAAACCAGAATCAAACGCCGAACTACCATGAATCCATCCTGATGGAATTAAAACTTCGGCGCGCATTTTATCACGTTCTAAAGATTTGCCAAGCAAATTGTCAGGATTGCGTATGATTTCCCCTATAAGAACAGTTAAAAATTTTGTCAAAACCAGAGGGTGATTTGTGGGTGGGCGCACCCAAATTCAGGATGCGCCCAAAAGATAGAGGCGTTAATTTCGGCTGGCAGTACCGAGCAGTTTATTGAAAAGGTCGTTTCGCCAGATGGCGCGAATCAGGATCACCCATCCGGCAACCAGGCCAAACAGGATCGCCCATTCCCGTACCCCAAGCGGCACAAGTTCAAACAACTCCTGAAATTGCGGGATGATGTTAATCCCAAATGCCAGAACGAGCATCACGCCCGCGAGGATCGTAGGACGCCAGTCGCCACTGAAATCATCCCCACCGACGAAAAACTCTACAGGCGGTTCAACGAAAACGATCAACAGAATCCCACTGAGGATCAGGAAATTGGTCAGCATGGTGCGCGATTGCTTTGTTGCAACCTGAAAAGCCGCTTCATAGGCGCGTTCATCGCGGATTTGTTGTCTTGGTGTTTCTGGCGCGGTGATCGCTGTATTGTTGACGCCGGGATATTGCTGTTCCAGCGTCGTGACGAATGTCAGCGTATACATGAACAGGCCAATCGTACCAATCGTGATCGCGCCGGGTATGATGAAATGCAAAATGGATTTCAAAACGTTACGCGGCGGGATGCGGGGATGCGCCCACGCTGCCAGCCCAATCGTTGGCAAGCCGACGGTGAACAGAGTCAGGATCGAAACCTGCTTTGGCGCAAACGGGAAACCGAGGCCGATAATCGACGCGCCAATGATGATCAGCGCAACGTAAGCGGCACGGGTCAGGAAGAGTGCCATTACATCGCGCATTCCGGTCAGAATACGTTGCCCTTCCATGAATGCCGCCGGAAGGGTCGCAAACGAATCGCCCATCAGGACAATATCGGCAACGCCGCGTGTGGCCTGGCTACCGCTTTGCATCGAAATAGCGATCTGTGCTTTCTTGAGTGACAAGACATCGTTCACACCATCGCCCACCATCGCCACATAGTTGCCCGCCTTGCGCAAGGTCTGGACGAGGCGCTCCTTCTGCTGCGGCGTGATACGCCCGAAAACGGTAGTTTCCTGTGCCACTTGCAACAGTTGGGCATCACTCAGATCGTCCAGCACCGTGCCGGAGATGGTTTTAATATCCTTCGGCAATCCGGCCTGCTTCGCCAGCGCTGCAACGGTATCCGGGTTATCGCCGGAAATAATCTTGAGCGCGATGCCCGCCCTCGTAAATTCGCGCAACGTCTTATCCACTTCCGGGCGCAATTCGTCGCTGAACGTCACGAAGCCAAGCGGTTTCATGTTTTTGGGCAAAACTGCTTCATCGGCTTCGTTGTGCAGCGACACCGGGTCGGGGCTATGTGCGAAAATGAGGACACGCAAGCCTTGATCTGACCAGTCGCGGATCATCGTCTCGTAATCACCGGGTTCCAGATAAGGCTTGAGCATTTCTGTTGCGCCCATCGCATAGACGCCGTGCAGTTCGGGATCATCGAAGGAGATGGCGCTCCACTTGCGCGCCGATGAAAACGGCACTTCATCAACTTCTTTGCGCGCTGTACCGGGGATCGCCTCGACAATGGCTTCGGAGGTGCGGTTGCCTGCTGCTGTAGAACTGGCGAAGTCCGACAGAATCTTTTTGAAACCAGCCTCATCACCATTGAGAGGATGAAGGGCATTCAGCTTGATCTTGTTTGCGGTGAGCGTCCCGGTTTTATCTACACACAACACATTGACGTTGCTCATGGATTCAATCGCGTTGAACTGCTGAATCAGTGCGCCGCGTCCTGCCATGCGTACCGCACCCATACCATAGGCGACGGAAGTCATGAACAGGAGTCCGTTAGGGATCAACCCGCCGACAACTGCCGCCATCTTCGCCGTATCGGTCAGGCGTGAACCTGCTACTACTGCCGCGATTCCGAGCAGGATACCGATTTGCGCCGCCAGAATCACCAGCAGGCGCACCGCAAAATCAATGTCGATTTGCAGTGGCGTCTTGATCTGCCGAAAGACGCGCGCACCAGCGGTCAGTTTGTTGGCGAAACTATCCGCACCGACCTTTTTGGCTTCCAGCGTTCCGCGTCCATTGACCACAAAACTGCCGGAATAGACCTCTTCGCCCTTCTTCTTCGGGATCAAATCCGATTCGCCCGTAAGCTGCGATTCGTCTACATCCACTTTGCCCTCGCCAACGAGGACGCCATCCACGACAATCTGATCGCCCTGTCCGACAATGAGCAAATCGCCCATCACGACTTCGGATGGATCAACGACCTCTTCCTTTCCATCTCGAATGACAGTAGCTTTCGGGCGGGTCAGCAGCGCGATCTTGTCCAGCGTGCTTTTGGCGCGTGCTTCCTGAACCACGCCGACGAAAACATTCAGCAGCACCAGCCCGACAGACAGGATCGCATCGCTGTATAGCTGGAGCAGGATCAGCACAAGGCCAATCACATAGAGGATCATATTGGTCGGGGAGAATGTGTTTTGCGCGAAGATTTGCCAATAGGTGCGGCTGGTTTCCAGCTTGACGTTATTCCCCAGCCCTTTGGCACGGCGTTCCGTGACTTCTGCGGCACTCAACCCCCTCAGAGTTGTTGTTGTCACAGCGTAGTTGCTCCTTATATCCGGGTCAAAAAGATTACGGATGATTATATAAAGAGTTGTACTCCGAGGGAAATTTAGGCCGGTCATTCCACAAAATGATCAGGTTTTATATCATTCACCCATTAAGTTGATCAATCCACGCAGAAATTGAATTGCACCAACAATGATTGCGCCATATGCAACAACGTAAGTGCCACCGCTGCGCGCTGCGGACGCTGTGCCAATCGTAATTAGAATCCCAATAAAGCAAATGATAGCGCCCATAATCATATCGCGCCCACCGTCGTTGGATCGTGATTCCCTGGGAGCATCCAATACGCTGTCGGTGATTTCTGTTGCAGAATCCTCAGATAGTCCTTGTGTTCTTACCAAATCCTCTATGATCGATTCGCGGACTCTGCCGCGATTAGCAGAATCAGTAACATATCTACGCAACAGGATCAACCGTTGTTTCTGCTCTTCGGTGAGATTAGAATCAGCCATAATAAGTATCTCCTGTAACAAATTGGAACTTTCTTTTAAACGTGAGAGACTGTCTGAAAAGGAATGACCCCTATCCCCCACCCTTTCCCCGCAAGCAGGGAAAGGGAGCAATGCACGACGGTCTGGAAGTCCCTCCTCGCCAGCGGGGAGGGATTTAGGGTGGGGTCTATTGAGGTTCTCAGACAGTCTCTGAGTTTCATCCAGGACATCAGGTGGGCGCTCAGAGAATTTAGAGGGCAACTCTGCAACTTTCCAAACTGTAATGTATCCTGAATAAGATGCAAAGTGTGATATGCAAATAACCTGCCCTAATTGCGGCGCACCAAACATCAGGAATCAGACCGTGACAGGTCGCCCCATTCTGACAGAAATGGGGCGAATACGGGTAACCTAGCGAACCCGAAGCGTTCCCAGCAATTGCGGCCCATAGGCCAGCGAAACCGCCTGGAACCAGTTGAACGGCGCGGCTTGCCACGCGACCAGCACATTTTTACCATCCGGGCGCAGATACAGAATACCCAGCATAGCCTGATCCGGGCGTTCCAGACCATGCACAATCGCGGTAATGCGAATGATCAGCATATCTTGCGTCAATTCCTGCTGGACGCCAACTGCTCCGAATTTCTCTCCAAGTGCCTTGAGTACAGCAGCACGCGCTGTTTTTTCGTCGCTGTTTTTATAGACGCCAACCGCTGCGAACTGTAACCCATCCGGGCTGGTGGCGAAACTCAGGGGCGAACCTGCCTCTACCGTCCACCCCTTTGGAAGCAATCCGGCTACGCTTGCGGCAGCGTCGTCAAGCGCATCAAACTCAGCTTTGTATGCCCCGGAGAAAATCGGCACGAGATCGTTTTTGGTACAACTGGCGTCTACCTTTGCGGTTGGATTATCGAAGAAGGCGGCGGTTACATTCTGCGCGCATTTGCTCCCGATGATGACGCCATGCCCCTGATAAGGCAGAACCACAAGCGTACTATTTTTCAAGCGCTTATTCGTTTCCTCACCAAAGGAGACAGGTGTAACCGGGTCGAGATTGCCGGAAAGAATCAACACCGGGCGATCCGATTCAATCGGGGCAACATCGGCTTCATTCAACTCTGCGCTGCGCCATGCCTTGCACGTATCGATCTGCGGTTTGAAGGAGTCTTTGTATTTGTCCTTTGCCCCGATCAAGAATGAATCTGCCGCATATTTGTCAAACAACGCATCGCTGAAGAACGGGACACTTTCGGCACAGGTTACGCTCAGATTCAATCCATAGGAAATGAAATTTTCAGCCTCTTCTGCCTGTGTCACCAGCATCGTCGCCGGGAATTGATAGATGCCCTTTGCAGCCTCCGAGATCGTTTGGGGGATCAATGTACTGTTCGCGGTGCTATACAACATCGTGAAGAGGGCAAGGCGGAAGCGATCCGCCGTGATCCCGACGGTGTGCAATTTAGCGCTAATGCCGCTAATGCCCGTCATCGTGACAGGTGCTTTTTCCAGCCGTGCAATCGCTTCATCAAGTTTGGTATGCAGATCAGGATAGGTTTTGTTACAGAGCGCGTCGGCTTCGCACAAAGCAATGATCTTGTCCAGTGACGCTTGTCCATTGGCGGGTGCAAGTAAATCAGGAAGATTCCAGGGGCCGACAACAGAATCCAGCACCATCCCCGCGACGTGTTCGCCATGCGTTTTAAGATAGAACTGTCCGAGCCATGTTCCATAGGAATTGCCGAACACCAGAATTTGATCATAGCCGAGCGCGACGCGGATGTCGTCAATGTCATCCGCAGCCGCAGCACTGGTATAAAACTGTGGATCGGCGGTTTTGCCCAGTCGTTCCAGACACGCGGCATAGCGCCCGATGGACTGGTTAGCTTCCGTAACTGCATCGGTGGGTGTGGTCGCAATATCTTTCAGGGCAACATCGGTAATTTCGGTGCATTGCAACGACGCCGATTTGCCTATGCCGCGTTGGTCAAACACAACAACCGGGTGATTCTTGCGAAAACTGCTATAGGCCAGAAACCAGCTTTGCCCGAAACCATTGATGGCTGACCCGCCAGGTCCACCTTCGAGATGAAAGATCGGTAAGCCTTTCGCGCCGGGTGTTGTCGGCGGCAAGACGTAAACAGGTATATCGATTTTGCGCCCACCTGGATTTTTGCGATCTTCAAGTACGCTTACCGTCCCGCATTGCGCCGGTTCTTCGGATTTTTTATTGCCAATGCCGATAGGGAGCGTACAATCCTTGAGCGTGATTTTCGGGGTTTGTGCCTGTGTCGCCATCGGCTGACCAAATGCAGCCGCAAACATCGCAGCGAGGATCATCAAAAGGGTGAGTTTTCGCACACGATTCTCCTTGATTATATCTATTCAGTTTACGAACAGTGGGTGCGTTGGTTGCACCCTATCGCCCCAGATTCAACAGCAGGAACAACAGCGATCCGAGGTTTAGAACCAGCAATACAACCACCATTACAACCAGCCGCGTATCCAGATTGGAGGTAATCACAGGCGCAGCCACTTTTTGTTTGAGCGCCCGCGCTGTTCCTGCGACCTGAATTTCTTCCGGGATTTGCTGGAAATATACCGATGGGTTGGCAAGGCTGGGCGTGCTGTCAATTGTTGTGAAAATAGATGCACCGAATGAATCTCCAATCCGACTATCTGCTTTGATAGGGCTTGGTTCCGGCTCATCGAAAGTCAACGGGGCGTCGTTGATATCAAAATCGCTGGCAGCGCTGACTGCGGGAATATCGTCGTTAAACGACGGCGCAGGGAAATCATCTACCGTATTGAAATCATCCTGCGTGACGGGCAACGTATCGGGTGCGGTCAGCGGTTCGGATACGGCGGCAGCATTGAAAAAATCGTTCGTCCCGAAATCAAATTGGGATTTGCCGCCTGCTGGTTTGTTCAGGTTGAACGGATCATCGCTGGTCGCGCCAAAGGTATCTGCCGGAAGCGGCTCCTCAAAGCTGAAATCACCGAAAGCCGATGTCGATTGTGCCGGAGCAGCGGCAGGCGCGTCATAAGCGTTAAAGGAATCATCGAAGCTATCCGGGCTGAAAGCGGGGGTCGTACTGCCCGTTCCAAAATCGGCATTCCCAAAGCTGAAATCGCCAAAGGCATTCCCACTCCCGCCAAATCCGTCGTTATTGCCGCCGAAAGCATCGCTACTCCCCCCAAAGGGATCGCCTGTTCCAAACCCGGAGTCGGCAACCTGTGGTGGATTTCCGAAGGGGTCGCTGGTTGCACCGAATCCACTGTCGAAAGATGAACCAGATGATCCACCAGGATTAATGGATAGCCCTGCCATCCAGTTATCATAATCGGCGGCAGTAGGCTCTCCTTTGACGGATGCAGAAGGGGGAGCAGGTTGTCCCCAATCCACGCTGGATGAAGAGGTATCAAATCCCGACCACCCCGAAAGCGCCGGGTCGCTGGTTTGCGAACTTCCGCTATAGGGATTCGCATCAAAACCTGTTCCGGCGAAGGGACTGGCGTCTCCAAAGCCGCCAAAATCGGCATAGGGATCAGCGGCAGGCGCGGGCTTTTGGGCGGAGCCTCTGGCCGCAATTTCGCGTTTTGTTTCCTCAAGCCCTTTTTTCGCAGCGGCGTTGTTGGGGTTCAGGTCGAGTACATTTTCGAGACAGAGCAAACGCTCATCCGGCGTATCAACAAGCGCACTCAGCCACAGCCATGCCTGCTCGTTCTGCTGATTGATTTCGACGGCTTTCATCAGCGCCTGTTTCGCTTCTGTGCGCTTGCCACCCTTGAAGAGGGCTATTCCTTCCTTCACGAGCGCGTCTACATTTGCGGGCATGGCTGTTCCCCATCCAATTCACTGCGAGATATAAAACGACTATATCACAAAGGATGGGACAGTACCAGCGAAAGTTAGTGTTTGGTTAACATCCGTTGCACAAAAATAAGATCAAGCCAGCGATCAAACTTATAGCCAACCTGCCTGAAATGGGCAACAGGCTCAAAGCCCAGCGATTCATGCAGCCGTACACTCGCTTCGTTACTGGCATCAATGCCGCCAATCAGAACGTGTTTGTTGCATTCCTGCGCCGACTTAATCAATGTTGCCAGAAGCGCCCGACCAATTCCCTGCCGCCAATGATCGACATCCACATAAACCGAATGCTCCACTGTGTGTTGATAGCCGATCCGATCCCGGAATTTACTCAGTGATCCCCATCCGGTCACTTTATTTTCTTTGTCCACAGCAACAAAGATCGGTAATCCTTCAATCTGGTGATGTTCAAACCAGCGCGTCCGTTGTTCCAGCGTTTGAGGCTCATAATCATAGGAGGCAGTTGTATTCAACACGGCATAGTTGTAAATAGCGAGAATCGCCGGAAGATCGGTGGGTTGCGCACTGCGAATATAGATAGACATTGTTTCCCCCAAAGAAACGATATACGTGAGGATAGGGGATATACAGGTATAATTCAAGCTGATTTAATTGGTTATATCCATCGAAAATTTTAATAATGAACATTCTTTATGCAGCATATCTCCCGGCTAAAAGGCTTGTCCGGGAATGATGGAAAGCGGTTGACCCCTAACCCCCGCCCTTTCCCCGCAGGCAAGGAAAGGGGCCAAGCCACACAAGTTTGGAAGTCCCTCCTCGCCTGCGGGGGAGGGATTGAGGGTGGGGTTAATGCCTGACACTATGCTCAAATCAATTCCCGGATAAGCCTTTCACCGCCGGGTCTGAGTGAGGTCAATTGCGTAAGGGGTTTAATAATGAATATCGACCTGGATCAGTTGATCACCTTTGAACGTATCGTGCGCGAAGGCACATTCAGCGCGGCGGCATGGGCGCTGGATATTCCACAGCCAACGGTGAGCGCCCGCATCAAAACGCTGGAGCAAATGCTGGGAGGAGCGCTTTTCTATCGGCGCGGACGACAAATCGCCCTGACCGATCTGGGGCAGGCCTTTTTACCTTACGTTCAGCGTACTATCGCCATTCTCGCGGAAGGAGTTCAAACGGCGCAACAGGCCGAACAGGGGCAGCGCGGTAGAGTGACCTTTGGTGGACTGTCTTCACTTTCTGGCGCAATCATCGGGCCTGCCATCACGGAGTTCTATAAATCGCGTCCACAAGTTGAATTACTGGTCAAAGGTGGCGATCATGAGAGCGTTGTCGGATGGTTGCGCGATCAACTAATCGAAATCGGGATACTCGTCTGGCCTTGCCCGGAGAGCGTATTGACGCCAATGCAGGTATTGATGCGCTGGCGAGAACCAATTGTGCTGGTAGTCGGCGTGAGGCATCCCCTCGCGGATAAAGGGGCAATTTCCTATGCGGAACTGCTTTCGGCAGCAAAACCATTTCTCAGTTTACGCTGGTGGAAAACGATGCACCCGACATTGGAACAAATCGCGGCGCAGTCGGAAAGTCATATGGTTGTCTCGATGGAAAGCGCCCGGTTTATGGTGCGTTCGGGGATCGGGCTTGGCTTCTTTTCCCGCGCGTTCGTCCTTGATGACCTGCACAAAGGCGAACTGGTAGAGTTGACTGTCCACGATCTGCAACCTTTATACCGGGATATTGCGCTGGTGCGTCTTGCGAGGGAAACGCGCCCAAATATGGTGACGGAATCTTTCATCGCGCATATCCGAGAGCAGGTTGAACGGCTTGGAATGCCCCTGCTCCCTGTGCTACCAACTGGCTAGGCCATGACGAAGATCAGAAAGACAACGATGCCTACTATGATGAAAATTAGCGATGTGGTTGCTCCAACAGCGACGGGTGCGCTCTGTGGTGGTTTTGGCGCGCCTGTGATCGCGGTTAGTAATGTGATATTCTCCGGGGTTGCGGAAGATATAGCAGCCCCGGCGCTCATATAGAATGCACGATAGTTCCCCGCCTGATCTACGGAAACGTAAAAGATCAGCCGTTCCCCTGTCCGAACAGTAGTCAGGCATTGCGCAGACGAGCCGAAATTTTCAATCGTAATTGTCGCGGGGCCAGTTCCTTTATAGTAGCCCGATACCTCAACCATTGCCTTTTCGCCGGTTGGCGAAGCATCTTTTATAACGGAGATAACTCTCCCTTCGAGGATAATCGGCGCAGCCTTGACCTTATCTTCGAGCGTATAGGGAGGGCGTCCCTGTGGGGTCGGCGTACAGGCATAGGCCGGGGTCGATTGTGCCGAAAACAACACTAACACCATAAAAATCAATGCGAGTAAAACCAGTGATTTTCTGATCAAGATCGTTCATTCTCCCCAATAGTGTTCAAAATATAAACAGGGAACCAGCCCCAGTGACTCTGCAAGGCGAATTGATCCGATGTTCTTCTGGTCAACCTGATAACGAGGTCGCCAGCCTTGTTTGAGGATTTCCTGCAACGATGCCTGCACAACGCGCCGCGCATAACCTTTGCGTCGTGCGCTCTCTATTGTATGCACGCCGCCAATTTCCCAGATCGAGCCGAAATTGCGATAGATCAGGCAACTGCATACAACTTCATCAGCTTCATAGATGCTGAAAGATTTTGCGCCATCCCGGAAAAATTTGTGCAATTCTTCTTGCGTATAGCCGTTTTTCAGATACAGCCGCGTACATTGTTCATCGAGGTTGCTTGAGATGACAACATCATCAGAGACTGCGAAAGTTGCTGTTTTATCGGCGGTGAAGGATACCAGCGTTTTGGCCTGACGCAGCCGAAAAACCTGTTCAAAGATCGCGCTGGTCTGGCGATCACAAAACTTTAAGACAACAGGAAGATCGGGAAACTGTTCTACCGCGTAGTTGCACAATGCGATTGCTGCCGCTTCACCCGTAGCGACAGGCAGGAGAATCATCTTCGCGGCGGCATAGGCTTGCGCGTCCCAACTGGTCATTGCCGGGAGGTGGCTGATCATCATGCCCATCTCCTCCCCGTGATTGACGTAGAAACATTGAATATCATCGGCATAGAGATTCAGGTATTTCAACTGCACCAGATGGCGCAGCGGATCAGCATTCAGATATTCAAGAAATTTTTCGTTCATCCTAATCGGCAACAACGTAAGCGAGAGCGAAACCGTCATACCCTTTGACGCCAACCGTTTGAATCACGGTGGCGCTCACACGGGGTTCGGCGGCAAGCAGTTCGTTAAAGCGGCGAATGCCCTGTATATTTGGGTCGTCAGTTCCCGCGTCGATGACCCCGCCTTTACGCACGACATTATCACAAATGATCAGGCTGCCGCGATGTGTCATTTTTAATGCCCATGAAAAATAGTCGGGCGTGTTTACCTTATCTGCATCAATGAAAACCAGATCAAACTTATGCCCTTCGGCTGCAATTTTAGGGAGAGTATCCAGCGCTGACCCGACACGAATTTCTACGAGACTGGATAACCCGGCGCGTTCGATATTTTTACGTGCGACTTCCGCATGGGTCTGATTAATTTCAAGCGTGATTAGATGGCCGTCGGACGGTAACGCCCGCGCCAGCCATATTGTGCTATAGCCGCCAAGCGTGCCGATTTCCAGAATGGTGCGCGATTGATGTACTTGGGCCAGCAGCATCAACAGCTTACCCTGATTCGGCGCAACATTGATTTGTGGCAGTCCGGCGGCATCGCTGGCACGAAGCGCCTCTTCCAGCACCGCGTCGGCAGGTACAAGCAAATTCGTAAAATATTGATCAACGGCTGTCCATTGTTCCTGAGACATATATCCTCGTTCATAAAACTGTGTGGATGGTCTAATTATAGCGACGCGATTGTGAAAGGGTGTATCCGGCATCGTTCTATGGTATAGTTCGCAAAGTTTTTAGAGGAATGCTGAAATGATCGATCCGGGACTGGGGCAATTTATCCTTCTTTTGATCACGGGACTAAGCGCAATTGCGATAGCGCTCTGGTTGGGCATGATCATCTGGACGTATCGGGATATGCGCCAACGCTCACGGGATAACGCCGCAACTATTGGCGCAACGGCGCTGGTGGCGGTGTTGAATGTCGCCGGGTTGATTTTATATCTGATGCTGCGTCCGCGTGAGACGTTGGCAGAGGCTTATGAGCGTTCACTGGAAGAAGAGTCGCTATTACAGGGTATTGAGGAAAAGCCTGTTTGCCCCGGTTGCAGTCGGGCAACGCAAACCCGCTGGCAGGTTTGCCCCTATTGCCATACCCGTTTGAAGAAGCCTTGTGTCAATTGTGGCGAATTGCTCGACCTGCCCTGGGCGCTGTGTCCCGTATGCGTGGCAACCCAACCCGCCTATGAAGCCGATGCAGGCTCGATGGTCGAACTGCGATCACAGCGATCCGCACGCCGGGATAAATCGCGTCCTGCGGCGAAAGATGCTTCCTCGCTGGAATATCTCGAAGAGTAAGTCTTATCCTGCTCGTGATATTTCGGGAGCAGGCGAAAGCAACATTGCCATTTCCTCATCGCTCAATTCATCGTGGCGATGGGGCAAAACCACCGAGATGAACACCAGAATCAGCCCAATCACAATCAGCCCCGCCACCTGAAACAGCACACTCAGGGTTAATTCGTTCACGATAGATTGGATAGCCTGTACACTGAACAGACTCAATGCCTGACCGCCGCCTGTCCCGATCCGCAACGCAATGGATACACGCGCCTCGCTTATTTCGCTGTTGAATCCCGGCAAGGAAAAGACAGGCAGCAACGAAATAATTCCACTGATGACCAATGCCCAGCCAATCCAGCGGAAAAACGCCTTCAGGGATCGGATGTGTACCATAATCAGCACGCACAACAGCGCAATCGGAATCAGGAACAATAGCATCAGTAGCCGGGATTCCAGGCGTATAAATGCGCGAAAATTTTCCGTTTCGAGGCGATTGATGCGGTGCGTGAAATCACCCGCCGTCGGAGGTTGCGGCGGCGTATCTGCAATCGCGCTCATTTCATCTGCGAATGACCATGTGTCGGGAAGCTGTTTGGCAACGAGGCTCAACGCCGTGATCAAGCCTGTGCGCTCTGTTTCCAGAAGCGTCGCGTCACCGGGCTGGCAAACCGGAAAATCCTTGAAACTGCTGGTGTCGGTAAATTTTGCCAGTTGTTGATTCATCTCCGGCGTACAGGGTGGCATGGTACGCAAGGCGCTGGCAGGCAATTTATCCGCGAGTTGCTCCGCAGAAAGCCGGGATTTTATCTCGCTCATATCGAACATCAAATCGAGTCGATCATTTTTGCCATCCAGCCAGCCGAAAAAGGTGTTCAACACCTTGTCGAGAAGGGTTTTCGCCTTTTCCGTTGGCAATATATTCTCGGCAAGTTTGCTCCACACATCCGGGGGCAGGCTCAACAGGATTATGTGGGCGTCGCGTGGTGCGCCTTCGTCGGTGAACCCTTCAAGAAAAGCGGCCAACAACTCGGAAGAAAGGCGCGGCGTTTGGGACATGGTTGCATAGGTGGACTGATTGAGGGCAACCCGGTTCAGATTAAACACCCAGAACGCGCAAGCCGTCGAAGGGATGATGAACAGTATAATGATGATCGCGCCCAAACGAGCCAAAAAACGCATTCCCGAATCTCCCGATTATTCCCTGTGTGCTTCCCGTTGCGCATTCCCGATAATTTGTATGGGTAGTTCGCCCGCCATGATTGATTGCTCTGCCGCTTCGGTACGAATATACCCAAGCCCGATCCCGTCTCCGTCGGGTAATTCGGCACTGCTGGTGACACTACCAACCGATTTGCCATCCACCTGTAAAGGCGTACCAACAGTGATTGGCTTTGGCGAACGGAGCGTTATCAGTGTCCGTGCCAGTTTGTTCCGGCTCTCCATCCGCGCGATGATTTCCTGCCCGATATAGCAGCCCTTACGGAAACTCACCGCGTCCCAGAGTCCAGCTTCCAACGGAATGTAATCCTCTGTGAGTTCATGCCCCGCTGCCGGGATTCCAGATTCTATACGCAATAGATCATAATCCGTTTCGGAGATGGTTGGAATATCATACAACAAGCCAATTACATCCGCGCGGATGCTCTCCGGCGCGATGATCGTGAAGCCGTCGCCCGCGATTGGAAAGGCGCGGGCAATCAACACCGATTGATCGTTTACCGAAATTTCCTTGAAATGATGCAGCGACAGCGCCGAACTTCCCGGCGCAAGGCGTTCGGCAACTTCGGACGCAGCTTTGCCATACAACCCGAAGTGGAGCATTTCACCGGAAACATCACGTGTTTGCACTTTATCATTAAAGAAAATGTGCTTTTGCAGCCACATCCGAACGGTTCTAATCCGTCCCGCGCCTGCGACTGCCAGAGCCGTATCGTCACGATTCCAGACCACCAATTGATCGATGATGCGTGCCAGTGCGGTAGTAAGGACGGTTGCACATCCTTCGCCAAGTTTCAATCCGTTCATGTCGTTGGTAGACATGCGATGCAACAGATCGAGCCGATCCCGATCTGTCAGGATGAAACGCCCGAATGTGCTGGAATGATCGACCAACACGCTGCTGGAATGTGCCGCCTCGTAAGCTGTCATAGCCATTTGTTTCCTTATGATGCCGGAGTGTTATCCCCGGAGAGCATATAATATAACTGATCGCGTACCTTCAGGTCGGTATTACGTATCTTCATGGCAATATCGGCGGCGAGATTGCGCATGAGTCGATAG
>CAYSOC010000161.1:0-15797 GCA_964432445.1 uncultured Anaerolineaceae bacterium | reverse complement strand
CCCCGCTGGCGAGGAGGGATTTCCAGTCCCGTGCGTCTCGGCTCCCTTTCCCTGCTAGCGGGGAAAGGGCAGGAGATAGGGGTCAATCCTTTCCAGACAGTCTCCTACAGGCAAACAAAAAGGGGAAGGATCGTCTTGATCCCTCCCCTCTGCTTACCAATCAGAACCGATTGGTTGGTTAACTATTTTTTCGGCTCTTTGGCGCGAGCTTCTTCCAGCTTCTTGTTCGCCAGATCGTTCAGCTTCTTGAGTTCTTCCTTGACGTTCGCGCCGTCGAGGATGTTCTTGAAAGCCTTGTCAGCTTCGGTACGGACATCCTGATAAACGGAAACGGCAGGTTCTTCCTTCGTGCTGCCGAGCAGATCAAAGGCCGACTTGAATGCCTTGCCAGTGGCGGGGGCATCGAAGACATCCTTGAGTTGGTTGGCGACGCTACGGCGAACCGGGAAGTAGTTGGTTCCCTTTGTCCAGGTGGCCTGAGCATCGTTCTCGCTGAACCAGCGCAGGAATAGCCAGGAAGAAAGGATTTGCGCCGGGGACTTCTTGAGTGCTACGACGGAGTTACTCGCGCCGTAAACGTTCTGGACTGGCTTATCGCTATAGCCGGGGAGCGGAGCAATATCGAATGTGAACGACTTGCTGGGGTCGGTCTTGGCGGCAGCCTTGATTGCATCGGCAATGAAGGTGATACCCGACGAAGAACCCGTGTAGAACAGCGAATCGCCATTGCCGAAGGAGGACTGATCGCTACGCGCCTTGGCGTCAACGGTCTTGATGATGCAACCCTTCTTCAACAGTTCCTGGATCGCAGTGGGGAGAACAGCCGCTGCGTCGGTATCGTAGGTGAAGGTGTCCTTCTTCAGATCGAAGATGTCGCCACCAGCAGCAAACGCACCACCAGCAATGAAGGAAGCATCAGTACGAATCTGATAGCCATCCTTGCCGAGCTTCTGTTCCTTAAACTTGCAGACCATTTCGCCGAACTCTGCCCATGTCTTGGGAGGAGCCTTGTAGCCGAGTTTGGTCAGCGCGTCTACGTTGTAGTACAGCGATTCCATCGAGCGATAGGTGCTGAAGCCCAGACGCTGATTGTTGCGGTCTACACGGATGTCCGAATCGAAGAAGCTGGTATACATATCGGTCTTGAAATCATCACCGATACCAACCGACTTGTCCATGACATAGGCTTCAAGGTCAACCAGAGCCTTGTTGTCCTGATAGGCGGCGGCCTGATTGCCATAGGCAACGATGATTTCCGGCAGTTCGCCCGTGCTGATGCCCGCGCTGACGGCCTTGAAAATGTCATCGTAGCTGGCTTTGGAGACAGCTTCGACAGTGATGCCGAACTTCTTGCCAACGGTATCATTGAACTTTGCAACAAGACCCTTGACTATTTCTTCGCGCGCGCCTGTGTGCTGATGCCACCAGGTCACTTTTGTACCCTTGACATCGACACCCTTTGCAACGCCATCGGCAGCGGGGAGGGTCAGATCAACGGTGTTGACGTACCCGGCGGCCTTTGTGGAGGTCGCGCCGAACGTCGCCAGCAGCAACGCAATAGCAATGAGCAGGCTGGCAATTTTTGTAAATTTCGTCATAAATGGAAAATCCTCTCTGCACGTTTAGAGATAGTGCAGTTGTATCGAATGATTGTTAAGAAAATATTATGAAAATCGGGCAATTTTCGATATTCACGCAGAGATGTTTTAAAATCTGGTTAACGAATATTTGGTTTTTATTTAAAAACTTGCGGTTATCAACATCTTGTAGAGTAATTTCGAGCGCTTGTTATAATGTTAAACGTAATGTTCGCCCCAGATCAGATCGGGAATTGCGATGGCATCTACCACGTCTAGTGCTACCCAGTTGAACGAGGCCGCGCAACCCGCAACGCGCGTTGTCCGGCAAACCACCGAAAAACGCCGCGAAGCGCTTATCGGTCTGCTTTTTGTTGCGCCCGTGATGATCGTGGCGCTTGTGTTCCAGCTTTTCCCGGTAGTCTATGGTTTCTACATCAGCTTGCAGGATCAGCTTGGAGTCTTGCCAGATGGCTTTGTCGGCATGGCAAACTTTGCTCGTGCCGCCGGGAGTATGGCCTATTTCCTGCCGCTGGTCGTTTCTGCCGTCCTGATGTCCTATGGCGTTCGGCTCTACCAGAAAATGCTGGAAATCGGACGGGAGCAGAGCATCAATACGCGGCTCTATCTGCTCCCCGGCTTCGTCGTCGGCGGCGCGACGCTTGCGTTTTGCATCCTCGCGTTTCGCTTCGGGATTGAATATTCGCTGATCCCGGCGGCGGTGTTCCTTGTCGGATTTTTCATCTACCTGTTGTTGAATAATACGATAGCGCACAACGTCAACGATCCGGTTGTCTTGAACCGTCTCATGCTGAATAGCTGGGGCATCGGGGTGTTTCTGCTCGGCTCCATCCTGCTGGTGTTGTTCACATTCAGCGAACTCGATAGCGCCCTGATGCCGCTGTTAAGGGTTCTCCCGCAATATGTGAAATCGGATTACGTTTCCCCGTTGATGCCGCAATTCTTTGCATTTTTTGGTTCTGCGGCCAGCCTTGCGGGAATTTTGTTTGTCAACAACCTGCGTGAGAAATTTGATCCGGAGATCAATCCGGGACGGTTGGCTTTTCTGGCATTGGTGCGATTCGTTCTGGCGGTTGCGCTCATTTTTACTGTCATGTATGTATTGACGGTACAAAGCACCTTCTATAGCACCATCGAAAAATTCCGGGCGATCCCCGGCGCTGATCTGCGCGCCCGCACTACCGAAATCCGCGATCAGCTTGACTCGGTACAGCGCCTCGCTTTCACTTCAACGCGCCAGGTTGAAACGGCGCAGAAGATGCTGGCATGGGGTCAGGTGTATACCATGCTGTTGGGCATCGCGTTTATTGGCATTGGCTGGCTGCTCTGGAATGGTGCGCGCAAGCGTGAATCTACCCCCGGTATGCTGGGATCAATTCTGGTTGCGCTCTGCCTGATGGTAGGCGGTTTCTTCTTCATCAGCGAACTGCCGGGAGCGCTGGCAGGTGGCGACAAAGCCTATTATGATTCACTGATTCGTACTGTCACCTATGCGGTTCTGACCGTTCCGATTCAGCTTGCGCTTGGTCTGGGGTTGGCCTATCTGCTCTTCCATGAAGTGCAACGCGGCAAGGCGATCTATCGACTGATCTTCTTCATGCCCTATATCGCGCCGACAGTTGCCACCGCCGCCGTCTTTGCAATGCTGTTTTCCAGCAGCCCGCTTGGGCCAATCAACCAACTCGCGCAGAGTTTCGGTTTCCCGGCGCAGGAATGGCTGCAAACAACGAAGGGCATCTTCGAGATTATTGCTGAACGTATCAGCCCTGGCACGGTGCTTCCGAATTATCTGATCGGGCCAAGCCTGCCGATTTTGGCGGCAATCATTTATGCTATCTGGGTATTCAGCGGCTACAACGCGGTTATTTTCATGGCTGGTTTGGGCGCTGTTCCCAAAGATATTTATGAGGCGGCGCAGG
The DNA here is from genome assembly GCA_964432445.1 of uncultured Anaerolineaceae bacterium. Lineage (GTDB taxonomy): Bacteria > Chloroflexota > Anaerolineae > Aggregatilineales > UBA2796 > JBBRMW01. The sequence continues at coordinate 12,280 of CAYSOC010000161.1, read as the reverse complement.
TCGATGGTGCAGGACGCTGGACAACTTTCCGCAAAATCGTCTTCCCGATCATCTCGCCAACGACCTACTTCCTCACACTGTTAGCCATCACGGGGACATTCCGCGCCTTTACTCACATCTGGGTATTGCGCTCCGACGAACGCGGCGCAATTGATACCGCGATGATCTACATCTATCAGAATATTCAATATGCTGCGCCACCGAGCAAAACCTATGCTTATGCCTCGGCGCTGTCGTTCCTGCTGTTTGGGATCATTCTAATTCTGACTATCGTCCAGAACCGTTATTCACGGGATCGGGTGTTCTATGGCTGAGATGACCGCACCGGGTTTTTCGCTCGGCAAGCCACGCAAGATCAACTTTTACCGCATCGGCGTTTATATCGTCCTGTCGATTATTGCGGTGATCTATATTTTCCCGTTTGTGTGGATGGTGGGCAAGTCCTTCCAGAACTCGCACGAGGCGAATAACACGACAGACGTGTTTCCGTTGGAAGAGATTGTTCCAGAAAACTACAACGAAGTGTTGTTTGGCTCGACCAACGTCGGAATCAACAATCGTTTCATTCGTTATCTGTTTAATACTGTTTTGCTGGAAAGCATCTCGGTAACGGGGCAAACCGTTGTTTGTATTATGGCGGCCTATGCCTTTGCACGCATGAACTTCCCCGGACGTGATATGATGTTCGGGGCGTTACTACTGACCATCTTTGTCCCCAGTGTGATTGTGCTTGTTCCCAACCTGATCGTCGTGACGCGCATCAGTCAGGCAATGGCAGGACTTGATCCATCATTAAAATGGATTGATAACTGGCCGGCACTGGTGATTCCATTTTTGGCGAATACATTCAGTATCTTCCTGCTGCGCCAATTCTTCAAACAGATTCCCGATGAACTGTGGGACGCGGCACGTATTGACGGTTGTGGGCACTCGCTGTTTCTGGTGCGTATCGTCGTGCCGATTTCCACCACAGCGATCATGACAACGATCCTGTTCAGCTTCATCGCGGTGTGGAGTGCGCTCGAATGGCCTATCCTCGTGACACATAGTGATACCTGGCGGCCTATCGCGGTAGCACTGAACAGCTTCCGTTCCGAAGGCGGAACCAAAATACAACTGCTTATGGCGGCGTCGGTGATTGCGCTCCTGCCAATCATGATCCTGTATATGTTCACACAGCGGTACTTTACACAGGGTATTTCCACGACAGGCTTGAAATAATCTGTAGAAGATTTACCAGTCCCGGCGCTAAAATGGCTTGTCCTGGAATGGAATAAAGCCACATCAGGCACAGATTGACCCCTAACCCCCCCGCTCTTTCCCCGCAGGCAGGGAAAGGGAGCCAATGCACGTCTGGATGTCCCTCCTCGCTGGCGGGGAGGGATTTAGGGTGGGGTCAACCGTTTGCCTTACATGTAAAATCATTCCCAGACAAGCCTTGAAGCCGGGGATTCAGTGGGCAATTTTAATCAGCTTTCCTGCAACCAGCGCGCGGCGTCTTTGGCATGATAGGTCAGGATAATATCAGCCCCGGCACGGCGCATCCCGATCAGAGATTCCATCACGACACGCTTCTCATCGATCCAGCCATTCGCAGCGGCGGCCTTCACCATACTATATTCACCACTCACGTTATAGACAGCCAGCGGCAAATCGAACTCCTGCCGGACACGATACAACACATCCAGATAGGGCAATCCCGGCTTCACCATCAGCATATCCGCGCCCTCTTCAACGTCGAGACGGGCTTCGTGAATGCCTTCGCGCGCATTCGCCGGATTCATCTGATAGCTGCGTCGATCCCCGAACTGCGGCGCACTGTCAGCGGCTTCACGGAACGGGCCATAGAAACTGCTGGCATACTTGACTGCATACGACAAAATGCTGGTCTGGTTATGTCCCACCTGATCCAACCCGGTACGAATCGCGCCGACCATGCCATCCGCCATCGCGCTCGGCGCGACCACATCCGCACCTGCTTCGGCATGTGAAACCGCAACTCTGGCGAGATATTCCAGCGTTTCATCGTTGATCAATTCACCGTTGCGAATAATGCCGCAATGCCCGTGATCGGTGTACTCACACATACATACATCAGTCATCACGATCATTTCCGGGTTGATGCGTTTAATTTCCTGGATCGCCTGTTGAACGATACCTTCGGTTGCAAAATTCTCGCTCCCGATTTCGTCCTTGACTGATGGCAACCCAAACAGCAGCACAGCAGGAATCTTCAGCGCGGAAAGTTCAGCAACTTCACGTTTCAATTGATCTATCGAGAGATGAAATACTCCCGGCATAGAGCCGATTTCTTCACGAACGTCGCGCCCGTGTACCATAAACATTGGATAGACCAGATTGGCTGGCGAAAGTGTCGTCTCGCGTACCATCTCGCGCAAAGCGGATTTACCCCGCAGTCTGCGCATCCGAACGGCTGGAAAACTCATGCGTCCTCGTTAATTACTGCAATACGGTTAGAAGCGCCGCGATCAAACCATCTGCCGATGGTTGTGCGGCGATAGCGTGTACGGTGAACCCGGCAAGGGTCGCAGCCTGCGCTGTTGTCTTGCCGATGCACACAATTTTAACCGATTCTGGCACTTCGAGGGTTTCCCTGAATGCGTTTACAGCGGAAGGGCTGGCAAAGGTGATTGCATCCACACCGCGTTGAATTTCCTCAACTTGATCAGGTGTTGGAGTGCGCGACACAGTACGATAGACCGCAACTTTTTCGACATTCTCAAACTGTAAGTCGGTAGCGGGTTGTTCGGCCTGTGGGATGAAAATGTGTCCGCTGGGGATAAGTGCAACGAGACCTGCCGCTTCCTGTTCATCCGGGACGAGATCAACGGTCAAACCGTTTTTTTCAATTGCCTCTGCCGTTTTAGCGCCTACTGCGGCAATCCGAATGTGCTTCCATCGTGCTATGTCTTCCGGCTTGATAGTGAATCGAACCGCGTTGGCGCTGGTAAAAATCACCCAATCGAATGTATGCAACCGGGAAAGCGCATCTTCCAGCCCAGGATTCGATAAAATCGGAACGGTTTCAATCAAGGGGATAAGTACCGGAACAGCGCCCAACGCCAGTAACTTCTCGTGGAGTTCTCCGGCCTGTTCCAGCGCACGGGTGACGACGATCCGCTTGCCCGAAAGCATTCTACTTTACAGGGGTAAAACGCATGAAGCGCACATATTTTTTCGATGTTTCGGCTTGTTCTTCAAATGGGGCATCTGGCGAGACACCAAAGAAGCGCTCAAACATCTTTGGCTTATTCTGTTTATAGACTGTCAGGGCGTGGCGCAATCTGTCCTGATCGGTGATTGGTTCGCCTTGCATTTCATAGCTTTGTCCCTGCACTTCGAGCGTGGCAGTTTTATTCGCCAGTACATTCTCGTACCAGTTTGAATAACGCCCACCCCGAATTGAACTGAACGTCAAAACATCACTGCCATCGCGGACGTAACCAATTGGGAGAGAGAACCGTTTGCCGCTTTTGCGCCCGGTTGTGGTGATCACCATCAACGTCTCGTTGAAAGACCGGATAATGTTGCGACGTAGCAGCCAAACTTGCACTGCAAGCAACCATTTAGGGATTTTGGGTGGTGCTTTTTGATTCATTATTTTTCCTTCTTATCTAGGGAATCTTGAACCAATCCAGCGATTCATGCAGGCTGACCACCTTGCCGATGATGGTGGAAGCGGGCGGTTTGATTTCCGCAGCCTTGACCAATTCCGGCAATGTCTGCACTGTACCAATAACAGTACGTTGTTGGCTGGTTGTTCCCCATTCAATGCACGCAGCGGGCATAGCAGGGTCGAGTCCGGCGGCAATCAATTTCTCGATCAGCGTTGGCAGATTAATTACCCCCATCAGCAGGACGAGCGTCCCCATTGTCGCAATCCGCGCCAGCGCATCAAAGTCGGTGGTAGAGTCTGGCTTGGTCGGGTCTTCATGTCCTGCAAAGACAGTGAACGCGCTGACCATCCCGCGCTGTGTAACGGGAATCCCTTCATAGGCAGGCACAGCAATCGCGCTGGATACGCCAGGAATCACCACAAACGGCACGTTCGCGGTACGACATGCCAGCGCTTCCTCACCGCCGCGCCCGAACACAAACGGATCGCCGCCCTTGAGCCGGACGACGATAGCGGCCTTCTGCGCTTTTTCAACCAGGAGCGCGTTGATTTGCTCCTGCGTAATCTTTTGCTGTGGGCGAAACGACACCTTGCCAACATCAATTAATTCGGCATCGGCGCGCGCTTCTTTCAGGAGTTCGGGCGCGATCAACCGATCATACAAAATGACATCGGCACGCCGGAGAACATCCAACCCTTTGACAGTAATCAGACCCGGATCGCCCGGCCCCGCTCCTACAAGATAAACTGTTCCTATCATACGTTAGCGTCCTCTTCGATATTGGAAACAATCATCATTTTTACCAGAATCCAGGTCAAAAATCCTTTGGGCAATCCGACAAGCATTGTGCTATCGTATGTTTGTTCGACTTAGCTCAACCGCGAAAAGGTTTCAGACGTATTATGTCAAAGCGAGTTTTCGGGATTGTAAGCCTTCTGATAGCGATCCTCATGATCGCCACGACGAGCGGGGTGGGACGTGTTCAGGCCGATGAAGCTGTTCTTGTTTTATGGACAAAATTCAACGACCAGAATACCACCGATCCCAACAGTCAGGATAAATGGGTTGCCCAGGCACTGAAGGATTTCACTGCAAAAACTGGATGGGGCGTTTCGCACATCGTCCAACCCTATGACCAGATCAACAGCAAGCTCAACCTTGCCGTACAAAGCAAAGCTAATGTACCAGACGCCAGCTACATCGACACCCAGAACCTGCCTTTCTTCATCAAAAACGGGACATTGCAGGACATTACAGCCTACGTTAAAGCAGCGCCCTGGTTCAAGGACGTCACGCCGGGAGCGTTGGCAACCTGTACCGGGCCAGATGGCAAAATCTATTGCGTCCCGACCAGTCTGGCGGGCGCAAGCACCTATTATTGGAAAGATGCCTACCCGAACGGTTTCCCCAAAACAGCGCAGGAACTTCTCGCTGCCTCCCGTGAGATCAAGAAAAAGGACGCTAAAAAGTTTGGCGTGACGTTCAAGGGCAGCGAAGGCATCTCGCTACAGGTGACATGGTATCCGCTAATCACTTCCGCTGGCGGTCAGATTGCCGACCCCGCGACGGGCAAGGCAACCTGGGCGAATGATAAAGTTGCCAAAGTTGTCGAGTGGGGACGCACGATCTTCTCCGAAAAACTCGCGCCAGAGGTCGCCCTCGCCCCCGGTTTCGATGACGAAACGCCGTTCATGAATGGCGATGCAGCCGGATTCCTCGCCGGGTCGTGGTCATACGTTTACCTGAATCCGTTGGTTGCGCCCGATGGCACGAAGTTCGATTTCAAGGATGCCTCTGTTGCAAAGGCAGCCGAAGCGGGCAAACTTGGCTTTGCTCCACCGTTGGCATGGGAAAGCGGCAAGCCCGCGCTAATGGTCACAGGGACAGCCTATGCGATCCCTGTCGGCGCGAAGAATGCCAAACTTGCGCAGGCATGGATCGATTTCCAGCTTGGCGCAGGGGAAAATGCCAAATTTGCGTCAGCCTATGGTGGCATCCCTACCCTCAACGAAGCGCTCAAGGACACAGCGTTCCAGACACCCTATTGGAAAGCGATTGCAACCAACCTGACGACGTATGCGAACAATGCGCCTGCCCTGACCGATTATGACAAGGGGATCGCGGCACTGACGGATACAATCAACAAGTTGCTGGTTGATCCATCGCTGGACATCATGAAGGAATTGCAGACATCACAGGATAACTATAACGCCGGACTCAAATAGTCCGCATTCCCGATAGATAACGCAGGAAAAGATCACCCCTGACGCCTGATGTGGCGTTGGGGGCTTTGTTTTTGCCTGTGTAGCATACAGGAAAATTTCCAATGGCAGGTTTACGCACAACGCGCTCTTTGCAGGGCGCGATGCAGCGCGGCGAGATGGTGAGATCAGGGCGCGTCAGCAAGTTTTTACCATTGTGGTTGTTGCTCCCGGCGATCCTGATCTTGTTGGCAGTGCAAGTCTACCCAACGTTGTATTCGTTCTATCTGAGCCTCAACCAGACCAAAGCCGGCGAACTGATTTTCGTTGGGCTGGATAACTATGCGCGCTTGTTCCGCGATATTGAATTTGGACGTTCGCTGAGTCGGACGTTCGTTTATGCCGGGTGGTATCTGGTGCTGACCGTTGGATTAGGATTGCTGCTGGCGGTACTGCTCAATCGGCGGGTGAAATTCACCGGATTCTATCTGATCCTGCTGTTCATCCCCTGGGTGATTTCGGATGTGGTTGCCGGGACAATCTGGCGCTGGATGTTCCAGCAGAGCTACGGCATTCTGCAATACTGGCTTGGTTTCATCTCGGAACGCTCCCTTTTTATCAATCCAAATGGTGCAATGGGGATCGTTGTTGCGGCCTCGGTGTGGCGTTCGCTGGCGTTTACGATCATCCTGTTCCTCGGCGCGTTACAGACCATCTCCGGCGAGGTGTTGGAAAGTGCCGCGCTTGATGGCGCAACAGGTTGGCAATCCTTCTGGAAAATCACTTTTCCGCTGATCCGTCCGACTTTTCTGGTCGCCATTCTGCTGACCTCGATTCGCGGGATCAATTCACTTGGCATGATTCTGTCGATTATGGGGACGACAGGCGGCACAGGAAATGCGACCATGACCACCGCGCTCTATATGCTGAATGCAGTACAGCGCGATGGTGATTTCGGGCTGGCGGCTTCGACCTCGGTTATCATGTTTGGGATCAATATCATCCTGACGTTCGTCTATTTGCGCCTTGTGACGCGCAAGGGAGAGCAAGCATGATGGTGCGTTCGCCTGCGCTCAAACTACGCGAAATGATCTCGACCCATACCATTCTGGCAATCTTTGCGCTGATCGCTATCCTGCCCGTCGCGTATACCCTATCCAGTTCGTTGAAACCGAAGATCGAAGTACGCACCAACCCGCCGCTGTTCTTCCCGCAGGAATGGACGTTCCAGCCCTATCAACAGGTTTTCAACAGCAATCTGGTCAAATATCACATTCCCAACTCGCTGATCAATTCGTTTGGTTCTTCCATCCTGACGGTGATCATTGCGGCGCTGGCGTCCTATGCTTTCTCGCGCTACCGTTTTCGAGGCAGTCGCGCGCTGGAACTCCTGATTCTCGCGTTGATGATGATTCCTGGTCTGACCAACCTGATCCCGATCTATAAACTCGCCAGCGATCTTGGCCTGATCGCTTCCAGCCCACACGGGTTGATGATCATGATTTATACGGCGGGTGGTTTGCCGTTCTCGATCTGGATCATAAAATCATTTTTCGATGCAATCCCGATAGAGATTGAAGAAGCCGCGTTGATCGATGGCTGCGCGCCGCTACAGGCATTGCGCTATGTCGTTGCGCCGCTGGCTGCGCCGGGACTTCTGGCGGGCTTTCTGCTGATGTTCGTAGACACATGGAACGAGTTTCTGGCCGCGGTGCTATTGCTCGATGCCGAACGTGACAAAGTAGCAACGGTTGGCCTGTATGCGTTCAGAACATCTTTCGAGATCGAATACAATGTATGGATGGCAGGCTGCATCGTAATCATGATCCCGGTGGTTCTGCTGTTTATCGCGCTCCGGCGCACCTTCTTCGAGGCGATGTTACAGGGGGCATTGAAAGGTTAATGAACGCCAATCATTTTGAGTCGATTCTGGGCGATTGTCGTGCGGTGCTGGAAGCGAAAAACGCCGCACGTGAGAAACTTTTGGCGCTATCGCGGACGCTTGTTCGGCAGTGTGCGAACGCGATCCGCGCCATGCACCGTCAGGAGTGGGATACCGCGCACGCGCTGCTAGACGAGGCGCGCACTACCAAAACGCAGATGCGCGAGGGCAGCCGTACCGAACCGGAACTGTATCACGCGGGCTATACACAGGATTCGTTCAAGGAATATGTCGAGGCGTGCGGCGTACTGGCGATCCTGCGTGATGAACCGTTGCCGACACCTGCCGATTTGGATGTTGAGGTTTCCACCTATCTCAACGGTCTGACGGAAGCCGCCAGCGAACTCCGGCGCTACATTCTGGATATCTTGCGTGCAGGGCAGGCCAGCGAAGCTGAACGCCTTCTCGCAGCGATGGATATGATCTATGACGGAATGGCGACTATCGACTTCCCGGAAGCGATCAGCGGCGGTCTGCGCCATCGGCTGGATGGCTTGCGCGGCGTGCTGGAACGGACGCGCGGCGACATCACCATGAGTATTCGGCAGGATGCGCTCCACGCGGCGCTGGAAAAATGGGATCGGAAGAATAGCGGCTGATGATTCGATTGGCGTGTTGCTCCATAAGGCGATAATCGCTACAATAGTCCGATAGTTTAATGCCCGAATAGAAATTAAACAGAAATCGCAGAGGTATTCGCATGTCAGGCGAAGTGATCATGCGGCGTCAAACGCCAGAACACGATGACGATGATTCACCACTACTAGCGCTGAAAAAAGAACTCGAAATCCGTAAGCATCAGCGTGATCATATCGAACGACTTCTCAGAGAATTTACCGGCCACCTGTATTCCTCTATCGAAAGAGGCATTCAGGTAAGCACTGCACAGGGCGTTCCCGGATTCGGCAAACCGCGCCGTATTCCACATCCTTCGGGAGACTGGCGACAGGCGCTCCAGATTTATATCGAAGACTGGAGTGTGATTTTTGTCCCATTGCTGGGTACAGCATGGCCGAATCCACGCGACGAAGCGCGCATTGCCGGGGCTAAATTCAAGGAGCCGTGCGGACGTATGGCGGCATTTTGGGCAGACGAACCGAGCGAAACCAGCTTCTATGACTTTCTGATATTTTCCGATGGCTCGTGGTTCGCGTGGGGCTATGGATGGCCTCGTACCCAGGACACCATCGAAAGCACCGATTTTGATACGATGGCAGTAGAATTGCTGACCAGCTTTGTAAAAGATATTCATACGACGTGGCGACCACGCGCGGAAACAACCCTTAGCCAGTCTCTGGATGCGAAACGGCGTGCCTATCGCTTCGGGCGTCCCGGCGAGGAATGATCAAACGGAGAACCTTTTGGCGACCTACGAACCTGTAATCGGCCTGGAAATCCACGCTGAACTGGAAACAAAAAGCAAGATGTTTTGTGGCTGCGCGGTGGTAGATTCCACTACTGCCGAGGCCAATACTTTCGTTTGCCCGATTTGTCTGGGAATGCCGGGGATGCTGCCCGTCATCAACAAGAGCGCGATAGAAATGGCGATGATGGTTGGGCTGGCGCTCAATTGCGAGATCGCTCCTGTGAATCAGTTTGCGCGCAAGAGCTATTTTTATCCAGATTTGCCCAAAGGCTATCAAATCAGCCAGTATGGGTTGCCATTGGCGCGCAATGGCTGGGTTGAAATCGACCTTCCCGATGGTTCAACCAAGAAGATTCGTATCCGTCGTGCGCACCTCGAAGAAGATACCGGAAAATCCACCCATGTCGGGCAAACCAGCCTGATGGATTTCAACCGTTCTGGCGTGCCGCTGCTCGAAATCGTGACCGAGCCGGATATTGCTTCGCCGGAAGAAGCCGAAGCCTATGCCCGCAAGATTCGCTCTATCCTGCAATATCTGGGCGTGAACAGCGGCGATATGTCCAAAGGTGTCCTGCGTCTGGAAGCAAATATCAGCGTGCGTCCGGTAGGGAGCAGCGAACTTCGCAACCGTACCGAGGTCAAGAACCTGAACAGCATTCGCAGCCTGAGCCGTGCCAGTACCTACGAAATCGCCCGTCATAGCAAGATTTACGACGAAAACGGCAAGGTCAAACAGGCGACAATGGGCTGGGACGAAAGCCGCGATGTGACCGTCATCCAGCGCGTGAAGGAAAACGAGGACGACTATCGTTATTTCCCGGAGCCGGATTTGCCTATTGTGGAAATCAGCCGGGAATGGGTGGATAAAGTCCGCGAAGTGCTGCCGGAATTGCCCGATACCAAACGGGATCGGCTGATGGCTGCCGGGTTGAGCCGCTATGATGCAACAGTTCTGGTCGCAGAGCGCTCCATAAGTGACTGGTTCGATAAGGTCATCAAGGCGGGCGCGGAATCGAAAAAGGCCGCCAACTGGATCACCAACGAGGTGTTCCGTCTGATGAACAAAGCCGCGATTGACCGCGAACATATCAACGAGATCAAGATCACGCCGGAAGCACTGGCTGCTCTGATCAAGCTGGTCGATACACAAACGATCAGCAATAACGCCGCGAAGACTGTGCTGGATACCCTGTTTGAAGAGGGTGGCGATCCGGCAGCGATTGTGCAGGCGAAGGGTCTGGCGCTCGTCAGCGACGAAGGCAAGATACGTGCTGCCGTGATGAAGGTACTCGAAGCCAGCCCGAAGGAAGTTGGGCGCTACAAGAACGGCGAAACAAAGGTCGCACAACTATTAATGGGAACGGTCATGCGTGAAGTCGGTAAGGGTGGAAACCCGAAAATCGTCTTGCAACTCCTGACCGAAGAACTTGATAAACAGGCGTAAGGGATAAAGAGAACGCGATGGCGCATGTACTTATAGTCGAAGATGCCGAAGATATTCGTTTACTGTTGACCGACCTCCTCGATGTGATGGGGCATACGGTTACAGAAGTTACCGATGGGCTGTCGGCGGTACGTGTCGCCCTGTCCAAACATCCCGATATGGTCATCCTTGACCTGATGATGCCAACTGCATCCGGCGATTCCGCGCTGCAATTCATCCGGGGTACGCCGGAGTTGGTCAACCTGCCCGTGCTGGTGCTTTCTGCGCATGTCGATGTACAGGCGATTGCGACCCGCTATGGTGCGGACGCCTGGCTTTCCAAGCCCGTAGAAATCAAACTCCTCCGCGAGAAAATCAACGAACTGCTGGCGAAGGGTCAGGCGAACAAGCAGAACTCCGTCCCATCCAAGTAGTTCCGATACGGCTAATCCTGCTTTATCCTCTCTGGATGAAGCAGGAAACTTCCTTTAATTCCTCTCAACTTTCCTGGTAACAAATTTCGGGGAATACGACGACTTTACAGGGTTGGGTTTTTGCTTGTCTGCCGACAATAACCTGGTGGATTTTCTAGCTCAGATCAAAGACACGCCAGCCAAATTTCCAGATTTCGCCCATCACCCACCGATATTTATCTTCATTATCGGTTGCGAATGTGAATTGAACAGGAGGTGTTGTGTGAAATTGGATAAACGAGTGGTCAATTTCTGCTGACCAGCCCGTAATATCTCTTTGCGCTACTTCTTTCCAGGCTTCGTGTTTTTTGAGCCAGACAGCCAGTTCTTCATCATTCATATTGTTCATTTGCTGGAAGCGCTGAAGATGCTCTTTTTCAGTAAACCTGGCCCAATAATTTGCATAACATACCGAGAAATCGATAAATTGTTCCTGACCGTTTTCGTCGGTGTAGGTCAGGCCAGCTTCGGTTATCCGAATAATGTTTTGAGCGTCTATTGGCATTTTAACGCTATCCCCGGCTCAACAGAGCGTCGAAATGTTTGATAATCCGAAAACCCGGATAGTCATCACGATTTCGATAATATTCCCAGCGATAGTAGCAATCCCAATAGCTGATCACCCGACATTTTGTGAGTTCGTAGAATGCCTTGTTTTCCCTTAAAAAAGTGCTGTAGACATCCTGATTGAGTATGTTCAGATTCTGGTTGATAACTGCCAGAATTTCGACGACGTACTCGCCTACCAGTTGCACCACATACGGAACAACCCAGGGGTTGGGCGATGCGATGATATTTTTCAAACATCGTTCGCGGATGTAGCCATCACCATGCCGAGAATATAGACAATTCAGAATTTCATATTGCAGATGGCTATTACGAGGCTGGTTCAGGGTATTTTCGGAATAGTGAACCCGATAGGGAATACGCAGCGTTTCATTCCCCGCAACTACCGAAAAAGGGGCAAGGGGTTCATGGACTGTGCCTACATTGAGTGTCTGGAAAACAGCAATTGCAGATTTTTCGATAGATGTTGGAAAAGCTCTTTTCAGACTATCAATTTCTGCATCAATCAAAGAGCATTCGCGCATCATCTATAGTTCTTCCAGCGTGACCGTGACTGTTTCCGTCTTGCCATCGCGCCATACGGTCAGATCAATCTTATCACCGGGTTTATATTTTTCTTCGAGCGCCAGTTGAAAATCATTCCGCGAGGTGATCGGCGCACCATTCACAG
>CAYSOC010000160.1:0-15822 GCA_964432445.1 uncultured Anaerolineaceae bacterium | reverse complement strand
CGCCAGCCCGCTGGCATAGGGCGAAGTAGGGTTATAGACCACGTAAATGGTATTCAGTTTGGCTTCCTTGAGCCAACCGACAGCGACTTTGCCCTGAATATCATCGCTAGGCAAGACGCGGAAGAAATTCCGCCGTCCGGTTGGATAGTAAATTCCCGGCTCTCCCGGCGCGAAACCCGGCTTGGTCAGCCCCGGCCATGTCGCAGCGGGAGTAATCAATGAGAGGGAAAGTGGATTCAAGACCGGAATCAATTGCCGCCCGACGCCGCTGCTTGTTGCTCCAATCACTGCGACAAGCGACTGGTCATTTTCGTGTTTTTTAACCTGCGCAATGATTTCGGCGGCGTCATCTGTTTTCAGGGTAATTAACTCAACCTTGCGCGATCCCGCCATTTCTTTCGCCTCTTGCAGCGCCAGTTCCGTCGCATGGATCATGTCTTCGCCTGTATCGCCCGGACTCATGATGACCAGCACCCTGACCGCGCCTGGCGCTGCATTCTGGCTGGTTATGAAGAAAACACCTGCGACAGCAATCAGGGCAACAACGACACCCATAATGATCAAATTTTTTCTTGCCATGTGAACCTCCTATGGCGGATACAAAAAACTAGACGTGTGCAGGTTTTTCTGCGAGTGAGACATTCAACGGAAGGCTGAAATAGAACGTTGCCCCTTTCCCCGGCTCACTTTCCACCCACAGCTTTCCAGAATGCGCTTCTGCCAGTCGTTTCGAGATCGGCAAGCCCAACCCTGTCCCACTCATATGCCGAATCCCGGTTTCGGTCTGCTGAAACGGCTCGAAAATGCGCTGCTGATCCTTCCGATTAATGCCGGGGCCGGTGTCGATGACAGCAAATTCGATTTCATTTTCCAGGTGTCGAACGCGCAAAGTAATGCTGCCTTCTTCTGTGAACTTCGCCGCGTTGGAAAGGAGATTCAGGAGAATCTGACGAATGCGCCGCCGATCTCCCTGAATCAGGGGCAGGTTTTCGTCAATTTCGGTGATGAATTTCACGGGCTTATCCTGAAGCAAGGGGGGAACTGTACCGATAACAGCATCCAAATCTTTCTTCAGATTAATGTTTGTTTCTGGCAGCAGTTTCATCATGCCAGACTGGATTTTGGTGATGTCCAGCACATCGTTAATCAGGGCGAGCAAATGACGCCCACTATCCAGCACTTTGTTCAGTGCGTCGACCTGCTCACTATTAACATCGCCAAGCAATCCCATCGCTACAAATTCGGTGAAGTTCAGGATCGCGTTGAGCGGCGTCCGCAATTCGTGGCTGACACTGGCGAGGAACTGGCTCTTGACGGTATCGACAGCGCGGAGTTCCTCAGCTGCCTTGACTTGTTGTTCGTATAGATACGCATTTTGTACGGCAACCGCCGCCTGTTCCGCTATCGAGGTGAAGATACGCAAATCGTCTGGTTTGAACTGGTTACGGCGCGTCGATTGCAGATCGAGTACGCCAAGCAAGCGATTCCCCACCATCATTGGCAAAACCAGTTCCGAGCGTGTATCTGGCAATCTGGAACTGATCACATATTCCGGCACGGTGGAAACATCATTGGCAAGCACAACCTGGCGAGTGCGCGCGGCTTGCGGTATCAACCCCGCCATATTGTTGACACTCAGATGGATAGCTTCTTCCTTGAAGTGTTTGCCCTCTTCACCGCTGCCTTCCCGATAATCCAGAATGCTGCTGCTGCCATCGTACAAAAACACAGCCACATGATAAAGGTTAAAACCGTTATAGGTGCGCTCGACCACATTCCGCAGCAACAGGTTCAGGTCGAGCGCAGAGGCGACCTGTCTGGATACTTCGGCGGCAACTTCCAGATCGCGCGTGCGGTTATTGACCCGCTCCTCAAGGTTTTCAATCAAGGCTTTCAGTTGATCGGCCATCTGGTTGAAGGTAGAGCCGAGGCCGTTGATTTCATCGTTTTCGGCAGTCGATAGTGTGATGCGGTGTCCGAGATTTCCGGCACGAAATTCACCGACGCCCTGTTCCAGCGTTTGCAGCGGGGCGATGATGCGGCGATTGGTAAAGCGCAGAATGCCGCGAACCAGTGCAACCGTGATGAACAGGAGTGTCAACAGAAAAGCCAGCGACAGCAAAAACACGCGGAGCGCTTCGGCAAGCGGTCGTTCAACGACAATCGACCAGGGCAACACGGTCAATTGCATTCCGCTGGCGACAATCGGCTGGCTGCTCAATCCCACATAAATATTGGGGATGAGGTTGGTTTCACCGCTCCGAATCTCTGCCGGAGAGCGCCCGATCAGGGTTTGCAATTTGCCTTCGGTCACGCGCCGCAAATCCCGATAGGCCAGCAACTGGCCGCTTTCATCGACAAGGTAGGCATAGCCGGAATCGCCAACCCGGATTGTCGTCACAGTTCCCCAGAGCGCCGCCAGATCAATTTCTGTCACCAGCGTTCCGTAGACTTCCCCAACATCGGAATAAACAGGGACAGCGAGCGTTACAAAGGGCGTTCCATATTCCTCTGCGCTGACATCACTCCAGTAAATGCGTTTGTCCTGAATAGCAGAAAGCCAGGGCTGTGTCTTGAGCGTTGTATTGGGTTCGCCCAGCCGAACGCGCCGCCGACTGACCAGAATATTCCCTTGCAGGTCGACCATACTGATTTCAAAGATAGCGGGTTTATCCTGTAGCATGTTGCGGATAACGCCGTTTGCCATCTCGGTACGTTCGGCGGGGGTCGCTGGAACCGCGATGTTTTTTCCGGCGACGCTCATGCTGCTGGACATATCGATCAGAAAGGAATCGAAGGTATAGGCGGCTTTGGCAGCGTTATCCTTGAGTGTTTGATGTACGGTCAGGAGCGTGGTGATGCTCCCCATAATGACGAGAATGAGGATGCTGCCGACTGCGGTGGCGCTCAGGAAAATAACGCGGCGTCCCAAACCCTGACGAAGCGAACTATTTTGATTCATCAACGGATGTCCCATACTGGCTGATGGTTCAGTATCATGCGTAGTTGCTCCGGGAAACGGCGCACGTTCAACGGTTTCGAGAGCCAACTGTCAAATCCGGCATCTCTGGCGGCGTCACTGCGATCCGCGTGAACAGTGTAGGCAACAATGGGGACACCTTGCAGACGTTGATCCGCACGCAGCAGCGGGGCAAGTTCCAGCCCGTCATGGTTTGGCATTTCCAAATCCAGAAACACCACATCAATACTGGACATTTGCTCCAATACCCGATCAAGATGGCGCGGCGTCGTCACATGCGCACACTCTACGCCTTCCCGTGTCAATAGCACTTCCAAAACTTCAATATTCATTTGGTTATCGTCGATGATGAGTGCTGAAGGTTGGTCGCTCATAAATTTCAAACCAGTCTTTTTGAAAGTATTGGAAACGAGTGACGCAAAGGAAGAACATTACCACCTTTGCAACCTGCACCTATTCAATTGTATATAAATCAAGCGATATACCAGACGGATTCGCCCGCGACGATTTCGTTTAGCAACGATTGAAAAATGCGAATATTCAACGGTTTGGAGATGCCGCCGTCGAAACCACTATTGCGCAGTTGTTCGACTTCTTCATTCATCACGCTGGCGGTCAGCGCTACAATTTTCGCTGCCCTGTATTCTGGCCGTTCCCGAAGCATATCCAATACCTGGAAACCGCTGTATGGAGCCATGTGAATATCGAGGAGGATAATATCCGGCGGGGTGGGCAGGTCGTGCAACCGTTCCATAAAATCGGTGGTGTCTTCAAAGATTGAATAGGATTGGACGCGGAGAACATCCCGAAGCATCCTTTCCATGATTTCGCGGCTGGGTTTGTCGTCGTCAACATAAAGATAGGAATGATTGTTCAGCATTGGTGGGTACTCCTTCGCGCGAAACCCGGCAAAACATCCCGGAATGATGATAAATTGGAATGTGCCAGCAGGAATTTCGTTCATGGCCGGACGAATAAAAACTTGCCAGAAACGACCCTAACCATATTTTAATGATAACCCCTTTTCTGTAAATAGAATCAGGATAGTTGTTATTCAACTGTGAAGCCGTTTTTGTCGATAAAATCCCGTTGCGTTGTAACCAGCCATCCCTGTCTATAATTAACGGACTTATTCAGCGTATCAGGAAGGTTGGCGTGGTTCCCGATTATCAAACCTATCGTGCATTGTTTGCCGGAAAAGCAATGCCGTTTGCCTATGTCGATCTGGACTTGCTCACCGCAAATGTCCAGCAGTCTATCCAGCGGGCAGCGGGCAAGCCGATCCGCATTGCATCAAAATCGGTGCGTTCTGTCGAAATCCTGCGTCGCATCATTGCCATTGAACCGAAGGCGTTTCAAGGCATCCTGTGTTATGCCGCGCTGGAAGCAGTACACCTCAGCGAACACGGACTGGATGATCTGGTCGTTGCCTATCCATGCTGGGACGAAAGCCACATTCAGGCTATTGGCGCGAAGGTTGCCGCCGGAAAATCGATCACCCTGATGGTAGATTCGGTAGAACATATCCAGCATCTGGAAGCGATCATGGCGAATATGGGCGCTGTGCTTCCGGTGTGTCTGGATGTTGATCTGTCGATGGATTTGCCCGGTCTGCACTTTGGTGTTTGGCGCTCCAGCGTGACCTCTGTGGAAAGTGCGCTGAAGGTCTGGCGTGCGATTCAGGCCAGCCCACACCTGCGACTGGATGGCGTTATGGGCTATGAGGCGCAAATTGCAGGGCTTGGCGATAGCGGCAGCAGCATGAAAACACGGCTGATCCGTCTGCTCAAGAAGCGCTCGATCCCGCAACTGAGGGAACGTCGTAAAACCATTGTGGACGCGCTCCGGGCGAACGGTGCTACGTTGCGCTTCGTCAATGGCGGGGGAACAGGCAGCATCGAATCCACAACGCAGGAAGATTCCGTTACGGAGATTGCAGCGGGTTCCGGGTTCTATTCGCCCACATTGTTCGATCTCTATCAGGCATTCAAAGGGCAACCCGCCGCTGGCTATGCGGTTCAGATTGTGCGCAAGCCGACCCCTGCTATTTACACCTGTCTGGGTGGAGGATATATCGCTTCGGGGCAGGTTGGCCCGACCAAACAGCCAACGCCTTATCTCCCCGCTGGCACACGCCTGATCGAACTCGAAGGCGCAGGCGAAGTGCAAACACCTGTACTTTATAAAGGTGAGGAATCGCTGAAATTGGGCGATCCGATCTTCTTTCGCCATAGCAAGGCGGGTGAGCTATGCGAACACTTCAACACGCTCTATTTGATTTGTGACGGTAAAATCACCGGGGAAGCGCTCACCTATCGGGGCGAAGGAAAAAAATTTTTATGACGGTTACAAAACAGTGGCAAAACTGGTCTGGTTCGGTGCGTTTTACGCCGACAGAAATTCTCTATCCCGAAACGCTGGACGAAATCGTAAAGATTGTGAAGCAGTGCGCCGCAACCGGGCGAACCTTGCGCGTTGTCGGTACAGGGCATTCGTTCACGCCGCTGGTGATAACCGATGGTGTCCTGCTCTCGCTTGACCGTTACGCAGGGCTGGAACATATCGACAAAGCTGCGCCATCGGTGACAGTCAAAGCCGGGACGAAGATAAAAGCGCTTGGGGAATTGCTCTCGGCGAATGGGCTTGCGCAGGAAAACCTCGGTGATATTGATGTGCAGAGCATCGCCGGGGCGATCAGCACGGGGACGCATGGAACAGGCGTCACAATGGGGAGTATTTCCACACAGGTGATCGGTCTGACGCTGGTCACGGCGGATGGTTCGGTTCTGACTTGTTCCGAAACGCAACAGCCGGAAATCTTCAAGGCGGCGCAGGTGTCGCTCGGCGCACTGGGGATCGTTGTCAGCGTGACGTTGCGCGTGGTTCCCGCCTATACCCTGCGGGTGGAAACGCGCAAGAAAGAACTTTCCGATATTCTGACCAATCTGGAATCTTATAAACACGATAATCGGCACTTTGAAATCCAGTGGATTCCGTATACTAACTATGTGCAGGCCAAATTCATCAACATGACCAGCGATGCGCCGCGCCCGCCTTCGTTTTTCCGCAAATTCAACGAGGTGGCTTTGGAGAATGGGGCGCTCTGGCTGTTCAGCGCTATCAATCGACAGTTTCCGCGCTTCAATGAGCGTATTTGTAACCTGATGACTCAGTTCATCACGGATGTAACGGACGTGAGCAGCGCCAATCAGGTGTTCGCTTCTATCCGATTAGTGAAATTTCAGGAGATGGAATACAACATTCCCGCCGAGCATTTCGTAGATGCGATCCGCGAAGTTGATGCCGCAATACGGCAGCAGCAGATCAAAGTACATTTCCCGATAGAATGTCGCTTCGTCAAAGGGGACGATATTTACCTGAGTCCTGCCTACGGGCGTGATTCAGCCTATATCGCTGTGCATATGTTCAAGGGAATGGAATATCGGAAATACTTCGATATAGTCGAGGCTATCCTGCGGGGATATAACGGGCGTCCGCACTGGGGAAAGATGCACACGCGCACTGCCACCGATCTTGCTCCGGTCTATCCCAAATGGGAAGCGTATCAGGCCATACGCCGCCAACTCGACCCGAATGGAATATTCATGAATGAGCATTTGAAGACAGTGTTGGGGAAATAACCAAAACCTGGTGCTATAACAAAACCCGGCGCTAAAGCACCGGGCTAAACTCAAAGAGTGGACAAACGCTCAGGAAGCAACCGAGTCTTGTTCATCTGCTAGTTTCCTTCCGTCTATAAATTGATCAGATATCTTCGTTCTGAATTGAATTCTCAAAAGTAGGCAATTTCCTACGAAATTATTCTTGATTGAATCCTAGTAGTTCTCTCACTCCCTCGATAGAATCCCAAGTCTACAACTCTACTTTTGAGTATAGCCCGGTGCTTTAGCGCCGGGTCTGAAATTCACATCGTGCCGTCGGTGGTATCGCCACGCACGAACTCGACCACAGAATCCAGCGCCTTCTGGAGCAGATTTTTCTTCTCGTTGGAAACGAGACAATCATCAAAACGCTTTTGCAGTTCTGCGCTATCGACACCGCCCGCCGTACCAATCACGACAATCTGTGTGTACGGCTTCTGGTCGCCCCATTCATCGCCAAGCGTCAAGCGCACCCGTGACCCGACCACGTGCAATTCGCCTTTGCGCTCCGCCGAATCCTGTAGTTGCAGGAAACCTTTGGCGCGATAGACACTCGGCGGCAGCGTCTTTACTGCCTTCCGCAGCGCTTTAAAACTCAGCGGCTCTTCTGAATACCAACTCCACGTATTGAAGACAAGGCTATGATCCGTATGCTCGTGGTGATGTTCACCTTCTTCATGATCATGATCCTCATCGTGTTCGTCATGGTGGTGATGATCGTGATCCAGTTCTTCATCAACCCCATGAACGTGTATATCGCTTGGCTTGTGCGACAGCAACTGCGAGAGGTCAAAACGGCCAACGCCAAGCAGCAATTCAAGCGGCACTTTGGCGAAGGTCGTCTCGAAGATGCGCGCCTGTGGATACATCCATTCTTTTTTCATCGCGGCGATCTGTTCCGGCGACACCAGATCGACCTTGTTCAGCACGATCATATCCGCGACAGCCATCTGGGACATGGCAAGCATTGCGTTATCTCCGGTCAGGCCAGGGAGTTGTTCGGCGTCCACCACCGTAATGATGCTGTCGACCTGAATCAGATCGCTGATTTCCGGCAACATAAATGTTTGCGCAACCTGCAACGGGTCGGAGACACCGCTGGTTTCGATAATCAGATATTCCGGCGGGTCGGCACGCTGGACAAGCCCCAGCGTTTCGCGCAGTAAATCATCGCGGATGGTACAGCAGATACAACCGTTGGAAAGGTTCACTGTCTCGCCTTCCACGCCGACGATCAACTGTGCATCGATGTTCACCGAACCGAAGTCATTGACCAACACCGCCACCCGCAGGCCATGATCCCCATGCAGGATGTTGTTTAGCAACGTTGTTTTGCCAGCCCCCAGAAACCCGGTCAGGATTGTGATAGGGATCGGCTTTTTCGTTTCCAGATTATCCATTCTTCACCTTAACACTTAACTGATGATCCTCACTCTCTCCGGTTATTTTGTCAATTACGGAGATGAGCGCTAACATTTCCTGTATCAACCTGCTACCAAAAGAAATTTTTAGTAATGACATTACCCATTTACCAACTTCCAGCGGTGGATCGATCTGCTGCGTTGCGTGCCACTTTTCCGGCAATTGATGCGCTGTTTCGCAGTTTTGCCGAACAGCGACGCACGCCCGGTCTGGCATGGGGCATTGTGCTGGATGGCGAATTGATCGAGGCGCGCGGCATGGGCATTCAGAGCGTTGCCACGTCCACTCCCGTTACACCAGATAGCATCTTTCGGATCGCTTCCATGACGAAAAGCCTTACCGCAATGGGTATTGTTCAACTGCGCGATGCTGGAAAGCTGCGGCTGGATGAAGCTGTCAGCGAATATGTGCCAGAGGTTGCCGCGTTCGCCAGCCCGACGCGCGATTCTGCGCCGATCACGGTGCGCGATCTACTGACGATGAATGCCGGATTTCCGCAGGATGATCCCTGGGCAGATCGCCAGCTTGCCCTGACAGAGCCGGAATTTTCCGCGTTGCTGGAAAAGGGCATGTCTTTTTCCACTCCTCCTGGCCTGACCTTTGAATATTCCAATTATGGGTATGCGATCCTGGGGCGCGTGATCGCCAACGTTGGCGGCATGAGCTATCAGCAATACATCACGCGAAACATCCTGAACCCGCTGGGGATGACTTCCAGTACCTTTGATCTGCGTGTTGTGCCACCAGAGCGTTTTGCTGTCGGACATCGCTTGCAGGATAACGAATGGCTACAGGAAACGCCGCTGGAAGATGGGGCGTTCGCTTCGATTGGTGGCCTATTCACAACGATTCCCGATTTTGCACGGTATATGGCTTTCCTGCTTTCAGCCTTCCCGCCACGCAATGACGACGACAACGGCCCGGTGCGGCGCAGTAGTCTCCGGGAAATGCAGCGTGTCTGGCGACACGTCGGCGTACTCAGCAATCGTCCGAATCCCGCTATGCCTGCGACAGTGGAGGCAGTCGGCTATGGCTATGGCCTGATGTGTGGCGTCGATTCTGTCGTCGGACAAACCACATCGCATGGTGGTGGTCTGCCCGGTTATGGGTCTTTCTATCGTCTGTTGCCGCAATCCGGGATCGGCGTCGTTGCCTTCACGAATTTGACCTATGTCGCACCCTGGGCGCGTATTATGGACGCGCTGCAACTTCTGCAAAAGGCGGGAACTTTGGTCGTTCGCACTGTTGCCGCTACGCCTGCTTTGCAGACAGCACGCACTGGAATCAATGAACTTTATGAACAGTGGGATGATGCAAAAGCAGCAGAACTCTGTACTGATACTTTTTTCATGGATTTATCTGCCGAACGTCGCGCTGCACAATTCCAGAAAATACGCGAAGGATTGGGCAAATGCCTCTCGGTGACGGAAATCGAAGCCGAAAACTGGTTGCGAGGGCGCTGGACGCTGCATTGTGAAAACGGGACGCTGGAAGTTTTCGCCACGCTCGCGCCGACAGTACCGCCGCGCGTGCAATCCCTCGTCCTTATTCCGGCAATCCAGCCTAATGCAAAGTTACGTAATACCCAGACAAGACTCCTGCGCCTGGTGGATCGGTGGAATTTTTCTCAATATCGTAGTTTGTTTATTCCAACAATTCATAGTATTGTCATCCATGACCAATTTGTTGCATTAAGAACCCATTATGGGTATCGACAAACGACAAAACTGGTAGAGTCGGATGGGGCAACGTTTGCGCGTATCCTCTTGCAGTGTGAGCGAGGCAGCATCGAACTGCGTTTTGCAATCGAGCCGGAGACAGGGCGGGTGCGTGAACTCAGTTATCAGCAACCGCGTGGCGTGAATTTTGTTCCATAGCAGGCGTTGGAACGCACAAAAACCGCTGTAATTACATCACGTTTACAATTTTTTATCATGAGTTAGCGATTTCCAATAGCTTCTTTTGAATTTCTGATATACGATTAAATAGAGGTTAAATTGGAGCCTATCGTGGTTGACCGTGTATTGCTGGGGGCAAACCTTCACACCTTCGACGACTGTTTGACGCTCGCCATGCAATACGGCTTGGGGATGGAGATTCAGACCTTCGCCTATCCCGACGTTTTGAGCGGAGACTGGCGGGCCATCCTGAGAGATTATACGCGGCGGCTAGTCGCACTACCCGGCGAACGCGCGATGCACGGCCCATTTATCGACATGGCTGCTGGCAGTCCCGATCCCCTCATTCGTGAAATTGTACGCGCGCGCATCACCACAGCGATTGAAACCGCCGCAGAGTTACACGCTACAACGCTTGTCTTTCACGCCAATTTCATCGCCACCATGCGGAACAAAGGCTATCGCAAGGAATTTTTACAGCACCAGATCGAGTTCTGGCCGCCGCTGGCAGCGCGTGCTGCTTCGCTGGGAATCACAATTGTGCTGGAAAATATGTGGGAATTTTCGCCGCATATCATCCAGGAAGTGCTGGCCGCGATCAATATGCCCTCGTTGCGCGCCTGCCTCGATGTCGGACACGCGCGGTTGTTCTCCGATCTGGAATATTCGATTAGCGACTGGATCGATGTCATGACCCCCTGGCTGACACACATCCACATGAATAACAATCCGGGGACAATAGACGAGCATCACGCCCTGGATGATGGAGTTATCGACTATAGAGAAGTGCTGCCGATGCTCCGATCACTTCCCAAACAACCATCGTTTTCGCTGGAAATGTCTCATGTCGATGCGATGCGGCGTTCGTTCAAATTTTTGCACCTGCCAGAACCACTGAAGCGCTAGCGCCGGAATTTATGCTTTTTTGACGCGGTATAGGGTTAGAATGACCCTGTATGTAAATACAGGTAAACCCTGCCATGATTCGCAAAATAGTGCTTCAGTACAAAGACCGTGTTCATTCACCTGCCGCACCTCCTGCCATAAAATAGCCTGACCCGTTCGCATTCTCAAAATCATAGCTTGCCTGCTCCTCAGTCAAAAAAGGAATAATTCGTCATGGCTACTCAATATGCACGCCTGCGCGTCGTCAAGCGTCGACAGACAGCGAAATGGTCTGTGCCATCTTTGACATTGGCATTGAAAAACCTTTCCACACGCTATCATTTGCTCGCCTACGGTGCTGGTTGCATCCTGCTCACACTGATGGCAAGCGCACACATACAGGGGGTATATACAACTACTCTTCGCCAGTTTGAAGGAATTGTCGCTGATAACAGCGTCAAGGTAGATGCCGCTATTCAGGCGGTGCAGCAGATCGCCAGCGTGAATAAATATGCGGCAGACTATATCGGCGGGTTAACGCCAGCAACGCAGGAAGCCGCCAGAAAGAAACTCTATCAGGAATTTCAGGGGTTTCGCAACCAGATGTTTACTATTCACAACGGGATCATATCTGCCGACGAAGTGAGCAAATATCAGGAAGCGGAACAAGCTATCTATCATGAATACTGGGCGCAGATCAGCCTGTTGATCAACGCGCAATCAAGCAAAAACAAGGCAGCAGCGATTGAATCCTTTGCCATTGCGGATGCAATTTTTGAAAACAAAATTGCGCCCGTAATGCGGACACTGGAACAGCAGAACTATGAAACCATGCGGCGCGCATCAACAAATGCCATGAACCGGATTTTCTCCGATAGTGTCGCCGTGACATTCTCTTTGAGTTTTCTGGCGATCATGATCACAGCACTATCCTTCTGGATACGGTTCAAGGTGCGGCGCTATCTCACGCCCGGTCTGGATTTGGCAATGGTGCTGGCATGGGTGCTTGTATTTGTTGTGCTTTCGCAGTTATCAGCGCTCCCGGAGCAACTCCGCGTCATGGTACAGGATGCCTATTACAGCATTTCAGCCAGTGCGCGCCTGATTACCGATGCCAACCGCGCCAACGTCACGGAGAGCGCCGCGATCAATGATCCACAGAATGCAGTGCTGTGGCAATCAAAATTTGACAGGAATGTACAGTTGATAACCTTGCGGCTTTGTGGTCAGGCCAATTGTACAAAAGAGCCGTTTTCGACGGGCGGACTGGATCGCGGCAACACAACTGTTATTGCCAACGCGCGCAGAATCACGCCGTTGGATTCCAGCCAGATCGATAAAAACATACCGTTGATGGGGAATATCACATTCGCCGGTGAGGTATCGGCGTTGGAACGCGCGCGTACTGCGTTTCTGGATTATCTCTTGATTGACAAACAAACACGCGGACTAATTGCCGACGGAAAACTCAGCGAGGCGATCACCCTGAACACGGGCAAGAGCGATGAAGCATTTTTCCGATTCGTTGATGCCATGAACAACGAAAAGGCGATCAACAGAGCCGTGTTTGATCGGACATGGGAAAGTGTGAAAACCAGCTTGCCGACGAATCAACTGTTGTACGGCGTTGGTGCTTGCTTATTGGTGATAGCCTTATGTGCTGGCGGGGTGTATCACCGCTTCAAAGAGCTATAAATCTTTTGGGCGTTGGACTCAACAAGATCGATTGGGTTCAGCCCCAATGTTTTGGCAGTATAAAGGGGTTATCCGATAATAATCCTGTTGAATGCCGAATATCGCCCATCTATTCCGATGATGACCGGGAATTCCTGAATTTCTTTACACAAAATTTATAATCATCTATTGTTAAACCTTCCGTTCTATGCTACCATGCTCCGTATGGTAAACCGCGATGTCGAGTGAATCCCGCGTTGAGGAAAGGGCGCAGGGATAATCGTTTGATCGTGCATTCACGATTGGACAGAAGCGAAGGCAGAACAAGCTGCCCTCGCTATTTTGCTTTTTTGCGAAATCCATAAAACCAAATTTTTGTACATAGAATGTGGATTACAACCTATGCCTTCGACCAATAAGACGCTGAGAATCCTGCCTCTGGGGGGAGTAGGAGACATCGGCAAGAATATGACCGTCATCGAATATGGCAACAACATGATCATTGTCGATGTCGGCGTTATGTTCCCGCCTTCGGATATGCCAGGTGTGGACTTCATCCTTCCCAACTTTGAATATGTCCTGAACAACAAGGATAAACTGCGCGGCGTGATCATCACGCACGGCCACCTCGATCACATCGGTGGCCTGCAATTTTTCCTGCAACAGATCAATGCGCCCGTGTATGGCTTGCCCTTCACGCTTGGCCTGGTCGGGAACAAAACAATGGAAATGGGGATCAAGGCTGATCTCCGTCCTATCAACGATAAAGAAACGGTACTAATTGGCCCGTTTCAGGTCGATGCTTTCCGTGTGACGCACTCGATCCCGGATTCTGTCGGCTATGTGATCAAAACACCCGTTGGTGCAATCGTTCACACGGGCGACTTCAAACTGGACGAGACGCCCTATGATGGCAAGAAAACCGACTTCCCGCGCCTGAAAAAGCTGCTTGCTGATTCCGGTGGGGCGCTGGTCTTGCTTGCCGATTCGACCAACGCAGATCGTCCGGGGCGCACCCCATCCGATATTATTGTCGGGCAGGCGATTTTGCCGATTATGGCGGCTGCGCCGGGGCGTGTGATCGTCGCGTCGTTCGCTTCACAGATTGGGCGTATCCAGCAGGTACACGATGCCGCCGCGAAGATCGGGCGACAGGTTGCCGTAGCCGGGCGTGGGTTGCTCGAAAACGTCACGCTAGCGCGTAACCTCGGCTATCTCAAGACGCCAGGACTGATCCCGCTTGACCTCGGCCTGAACCTGCCACCATCCAAACTGGTGATCATGGCGACGGGAACACAGGGCGAACCGAATTCCGCGCTGACCCGTATGTCGCGCGGCGATCATCCGCAAGTAGCGATCAAGGAAGGCGATACCGTCATCGTCAGCGGACGCCCGATCCCCGGCAACGAGGAAGCCATGTCGCGCGTGATCAACAAGTTGTTTGACCTCGGCGCGTTCGTGATCTATGGCAGCATGGCTCCGATCCATACCTCCGGGCATGGTTCACAGGAAGATATGCGGACAATGCTGGAAACAGTCAAGCCGAAGTATTTCCTGCCCGTACACGGCGAACTTCGCCACCAGATTCTGCACTCGCGGATCGGTCTGGAGACAGGCATCCCGGAAAATCGGATGGCGGTACTGCGCAGCTATCAGCCCTGGGAGTTTGATGGCAAGACTGCGCGCACGCTCGGCGCGATGAATTATCAGGATATTCGTATCTCTGGCGAGGTCTTTGGTGATAACAACGAGACAGTGCTGCGAGATCGGGAGCGTCTGGCGACAGATGGTTTCGTCGTGGCAGTCGTCCCGGTAGATGGCTATGGACAACTAGCTGGACGTCCGCAAATCCTGAGTCGTGGTTTTGTCCACCTGCGCGATTCGAGTTCGCTGCTAGACGCTACCAATCTGGAGATCAAGCGGTTGATGCGCGAAAAAGGCCGTCCTGCTCATGAAGTGATTCGGGAGGGGCTGGGAGATTTCTTCTTCAAGCATACCAATCGCCGCCCGGTAGTATTGCCCAGCATCGTCCGCGTGGATGCGCGCAACTGATCATGGATAAGATCAATCTCTATGACCTGACACAGGACGAACTCAAGTCGAAAATCGCAATCTGGGGGCTACCCGCCTTCCGCGCGAAGCAGATTTGGGAATGGCTGTATACACACAAAGCCGCCAGCTTTGACCAGATGACTAACCTGCCGAAAGCGCTCCGCGATACACTCGCAGAGAAAACAACGCTTGGTGTGCTGGAGCCTGTCGATGAAATATTTTCTACCGATGGGCAGACTGTTAAACGCCTGTTCAAACTGCCAGACGGTCAGCTTATTGAATCCGTTTTGATGGAATATGATGATGGACGCCGTACCGCCTGCATCAGTACGCAGGCAGGTTGTGCGATGGGTTGTGTCTTCTGTGCAACCGGACAGATGGGCTTTGCGCGCCATCTCTCGCACGGTGAAATCGTGGAACAGGCGGTGCATTTTGCACGTCTGCTGGAAGCGGAAGGGGATCGGCTCTCAAACGTCGTCTTGATGGGGATGGGCGAACCGCTTCACAATTACGACAATACGCTCAAGGCCATTCGCCTGATGATCGACCCGGAAGGGCTTGGTATTGGTCAGCGCCATATTACGCTGAGTACCGTCGGGCTTGTCCCGGCAATCGGCAAGCTGGCGCAGGAAGATTTACAGATTGGTCTGGCGATCAGCCTGCACGCTGCCGATAACAAGGCGCGCGACAAACTGCTGCCGATCAACAAGCGCTATTCGATCTCCGAACTGATCGCCGCTGTGAAAAATTACATCCGTGTGACGGGTCGCCGTGTAACATTCGAGTGGGCGCTGATTCAGGGTCAGAACGACACGCCGGAACAAGCGCGCGAACTTGGTCAGTTGCTACACGGGATTATGTGCCACGTCAACCTGATTCCGCTCAACCCGACAGGCGGATATGGCGGCAAGCCGAGCGATCCAGAGCGCGTGAAGGCATTTCAGGACGAACTGGCAATCTTTAAAGTGAGCAGCACCGTGCGCGTCCGACGTGGTATTGATATTCAGGCGGGGTGCGGTCAACTCAAGTCTGAAGCATTGCATAAGAGCAAACGTACTCCTGCGGAAGCGGTCAAGGAAGTCTAGCGCTCGTTCCTTTATACGTGCCTTCTCTACAAAAGACCAATTCCATCCCGGATGCTGAAATGGAATACGGCATATTATCGAGACTAACCCGAACGAAAAAAAGTTTCGTCGCGTCCCCAATTCCCCAGAATTGGGGTTAGTCCTGATAAAGCCGCCTATCGCGC